>JABFSY010000372.1 GCA_013140395.1 Cyclobacteriaceae bacterium | reverse complement strand
GGTAAAGTTTAGTTTGGGCCTTCGCTTACCGGTTAAAAATCTAATCCGGTTTACAGTTTTTGAGCACTTTTGTGGAGGAGAGACTGCTGAAGAAAGCGAAAAAACGATTGAGAAATTGGCTCAATAACAGGTAGGTACAATTCGTGATTACTCGGTAGAGGGCAAACATGATGAGGCTAGTTTTGACCAGACGACCCGCGAGATATTATCCACGTTTGACGAAGCCACGAAGAGTCGGTCCGTTCCGTTTTGTGTGTTTAAAACAACAGGCCTTGGCTCTTCTGAAATACTAGAAAAAGTGCAAGCAAAGTCGGTCCTCACCGCAGAAGAGACGGCTGCTTTTGACCGAGTGAAAATGAGGGTGGAACAAATCTGCCAGCGTGCTTTTGAAACCCAGGTGCCCGTTCTGATGGATGCGGAAGACAGTTGGATTCAAAATCCCATTGACGACATGGCTTATGAAATGATGAAGAAGTATAATCAGCAAAAAGCGATTGTCTTCAACACCTTTCAAATGTATAGGTCAGACATGCTTGGTAATCTGCGCAACGCTTTTCACGTTGCAGCCATGCACAATTACTTCTTAGGAGTGAAAATGGTTCGTGGTGCCTACATGGAGAAGGAAGCAGAACGGGCGGCCAACTTGGGATATCCTAATCCCATTCACCCATCGAAACAAGCCACTGATGATGCCTTTAATCAAGGATTGGCATTCTGTGTAGACAACAAGCAGCGTGTTTCCGTCTTGTGTGGCTCTCACAATGAATACAGCAATCAGTATCTAACTATACTTATGCATAAGCATGGGATGAAGACCAACGATCAGCGTGTATGGTTTGCCCAGTTATTGGGAATGAGTGATAATATTTCGTTTAATCTGGCCAAAGCCGGCTACAACGTTGCTAAGTATGTTCCCTATGGACCCGTTGAATCCGTAATGCCTTATCTTCTGAGAAGGGCAACAGAGAATACCTCGGTGGCGGGCCAAAGCAGTAGGGAGCTGGGGCTCATCAGAAAGGAATTGAAGCGCAGAAGAGGATAGGTTAGTCAATAAGATCAAGAAATTATGATGCAGTTAAGCGAACAAGAAATCATCCGTAGGCAAAGTATGGACGAGTTGAACAAACTCGGAATCAATCCCTATCCCGCTGAGTTGTTTGAGGTGAATGTCACGTCACAGGAGATTCATGCAAACTATCCGCAAAGGGAATACAAGAATGTTTCTATTGCAGGTCGGATCATGACACGTAGAGTAATGGGCAATGCTTCATTTGCTGAATTACAAGATGAAGCGGGTCGTATTCAGATCTATTTCAGGCGGGACGATATTTGCCCGACAGAAGATAAAACACTTTACAATACTGTTTTCAAAAAGTTGCTTGACATTGGCGATATTATCGGTGTCAATGGATTTGTGTTTACAACTCAAACGGGAGAAGTTTCGATTCACGTAACAAGCTTCAAGGTGCTGGCAAAGGCATTGCGCCCGTTACCCATTGTGAAAGAAACGCAAGACGATCAAGGGAACACCGTTTTACACGATGCTTTTACAGATCCTGAACAGCGATATCGTATGCGCTACGTTGACTTGACTGTCAACCCTAAAGTTCGGGATGCGTTTGTGAAGCGTACTCAATTGGTCAACTCCATGCGTAGCTACCTAACCGGAAAAGGATACCTGGAAGTTGAGACACCGATCCTTCAACCACTGTATGGAGGAGCAGCCGCGAAGCCTTTTAAAACGCATCACAATTCGCTGGATATGACATTATACCTGCGTATTGCCAATGAATTATATTTAAAACGATTGATAGTTGGCGGCTTCAATGGAGTGTATGAATTCTCAAAAGATTTCCGAAATGAAGGCATGTCGCGGTTTCACAATCCGGAATTTACGCAAGTTGAACTATATGTTGCGTACAAAGACTATTATTGGATGATGGATTTGGTAGAAGAAATGATCGAAAAAGCCGCGATTGATCTTCACGGAACTACCGAGGTTAAAGTAGGGGAGAACACGATCAACTTTAAAAGACCTTGGAAACGATTCACCATGTATGAGGCAATCCATCATTTTACAGGTGTTGATATTTCTGAAATGGATGAATCTGCTCTGCGCGAAACATGCAAGCAACTGCAGGTTCCTGCCGATGCCACGATGGGGAAAGGGAAACTAATCGACCAGATTTTTGGAGAGAAATGCGAGCATCAATTGATTCAACCTACTTTTATAACTGACTATCCATTGGAAATGTCACCGTTGGCAAAGAAGCATCGAAGCAAACCTGGGTTAGTAGAACGTTTTGAAGCTATTTGTAATCGAAAAGAGATCTGCAATTCATTTTCAGAATTGAATGATCCGATCGATCAGCGCGTCCGATTCGAAGAGCAGTTAGAACTGGGTAAAAGGGGTGATGAAGAGGCGATGGCACTGGATGAAGATTTTTTACGGGCCTTGGAATATGGAATGCCACCGACTGCCGGGTTGGGCATTGGTATTGACCGCCTTGCGATGGTGATGACCAATTCGGCTTCTATTCAGGATGTGATTTTCTTCCCTCAGATGAAGCCGGAAAAAAACCTAACGGTAGATCCCCAGACTGAATTTGAGCAAGCGGGCATTCGTGCTGAATTGATTCCGATCTTAATTAAATTGGGTATTCAGTCGATGATTCAATTGAAAGAGATGAAGCCTACAAAACTTTTTAATGACATCCCTGGGATGCGAAAAAAATTAAAACTTGAAACGGTACAAAACCCAACGTTACAAGAAATCGAGGGTTGGCAAAACGCCTAGCGAACATCAAAGAATGATCTGGTCCGATTCAGTTTTAGATCGCGTAGCAAGGCCGATTTAACACCGATGTTAAACATGTAGTTCTGGAATGGGCCAAAAGGAACCCAACTAAGAGAGAGTTGCCAGCAGTGGATATCTCTATTGATCGAAAAGCTCGTTTGTGTGATTTCGCTTTTTACAAAATCGTAGCCAGAGTTGAATACCACTTTCCATTTTTCTGTCATGGAAATATCTCCCGAGAAATTCAATGCCTGCGTAATTTGGCTGATCGGTTTTCCAGTTCGATCTATACTTCTTGAGTAATTGATGTTATAATTCAAACGAAGATTCCAGGGGATCTTAAAATCAATATAGGTATTTGCATTCTGTAGTAGGTAGGCTTTATCTGCTTCAGAAGCATTTGATTTGGCAATTTGATCGCGCGATTGAGTGTCGCTCTTTTGTCCCTTTGGATTGAGATTGGTACTAAAGGCGAGCCCCGCAGAAGTAATTCGCCCAATGCCCTGTCCAACATTCCATGCATAGCGATCTCTTTTTTGTTCGATAATGGAAGTACCCTCTTCTGGTATTGTTAAATTATTCCTAGTCAGTTCGAATTGGTATGGATCCAATATGCCATTGATATTGATGTTTACTTTGTTATTTAAGATATTGGTGTTTGCGCTAATTGAAATCGTAGCGAGCTTAAATGAATCGGCTGCGAAATTGTAGCCTGTGCCAATAGATAAATTATTAAAGATCGGAATCTTTTTATCGACTGTATCTTTTTTTCCTCTCACTTTCATTTCGATGGTGTTACCCAAGCCAAAACTGAGCGAGTTACTTACGCCTTGCCTAGAACCCCCATAGACGAATCCCTCATGCCTCGATCTTCGTACTTCGTATTCTTTTCCTTTTGCGTCTTTTAATTTAACGGTCTGGAAATAGCCATAGCTAGCGTCTCCAAAGTCAGGTGTGTAGTTGTAGGAGATATTGGGCGTAATCACATGCCTGATCCCTCGAATGCTACTAGTTGGATTCTTTGCTAAATAAGTTCCAAAAATTCGAGTTGTAACAGAGACCCCCAACGAAAAATTATTGATACGATTGAATACGTTGGCGGTGTCTTTGATCACGGCTGTTTTTCCGGTCGCATCAGCACCCCAGTTAAGTTGTCTGAAATACCAAGTTTCATCGATCGATATATTTGGGCTAACAGCAAAAAACTTCATTACCTTGACGGTGGTTGAGATGGGAATGTTGTGTTTGATACCACTCTTCGCGTTTTTAAAGAGAGTGGGTAGGTTCTGGAAATCAAAACTCGCAATGCTGTCTTTCGTAGAATTCCCT
>JABFSY010000420.1 GCA_013140395.1 Cyclobacteriaceae bacterium | reverse complement strand
TATAAAAGCTTCGGCACCTGTTGCGCTGATTGAATCGGCATTGGCTGAGCCCGTAGTGGCTTACTCAGTTTGTTACCCGATGGGTGTGATTGGGATGATTCTTGCCATTATCTTGTTTCAGAAAATTTTCAAAACCTCCTTAAAAGCGAACGCTCAGCTAACAGATGCTGAAAAGCTAACGAACGCAACAGTTGTTGTTTCGAATGACAAAGTAATAGGTTCAACCTTGCTGAACTCAAAACCTCGTATGGACTTAAAGTTGTGTTTGGGAGAATTAAGCGTGGAGCAACTTCATTTCTGGCACTGGACGGCCTGTCACTTGAGCGAGGAGATTTGATGACAATAGTTGGTAAGTCGGCTCAAATAGAAAAAGCACTGAGCTTATTAGGCACACGAAGTGAGAATAATTTAGAAATGGATCATCAGCAGCTAGACGTACGCAGGATGTTTGTTTCTAATCATGACCTGGTTGGTCAATCCTTGAAGGATCTTAATTTGCCACACACGATGGGCATCATCATCACACGCATCCGGAGAGGCGACAGTGATATTTTGCCGAACGCAGAAACCACTCTACAGTTTGGTGATCGCGTACGCGTTTTGACAGGACGAAGTGAACTCGCATCGGCAAGTAAGTTTTTTGGCGATAGCTATGCGGCACAAAGTGAGGTTGACATTCTTACTCTGGGGCTGGGAGTTGCCGCGGGATTTTTTCTTGGAATGATACCTATCCCTTTACCCGGGGGGATTATTTTAAAATTAGGCATTGCGGGTGGGCCATTGATTGTGGCATTGCTACTGGGCTCTGTCAATCGAATTGGGAAGTTAGTGTTTGTGATGCCTTACAGTGCTAACAATACGATTCGGCAACTTGGGCTTGTATTGTTTTTAGCGGGTGTAGGAACACGATCGGGGTATGCCTTTCGCGAAACCATGACACAAAGCGATCAGGGGATCAATTTCTTTCTCATAGGAGCAGCGATTACAATATCTATAGGATTCTTGTTCCTTTTTGTGGGGCATCGGTTTTTAAGAATTCCTTTTCCTCGGTTAGCAGGCATGCTAGCCGGGTTTCAAACTCAACCCGCTGTATTGGCATTTGTAAACGAACAAGCTAAAAGTGAACAACCCAATATTGGTTATTCGTCCGTTTTCCCAATTGCCACCTTAACAAAAATTATTTTTGTGCAAATTCTTCTCACCTTACTGGCTTAATGATTTAAATAGTGCTTGCTATTTTTAGAGCGAGTTTGATCATGTCTGTTGTATGTCGCTCGCGGTCCTTTGCTGGCAGCGCTTCACCTGTAACAATGTTATCACTTACCGTCAGCAACGAGATGCTGCGAACCTTAAAATAACTGGCCATCGCATAAAGCATACTCGTTTCCATATCTACTGCCAGTACTCCCTCCTTCACAATCGGTTCATATCGATGTGGATCTTCGCTATAAAACAGATCTGTGCTAAAAACACTTCCGGTGAGAAGAGAAACATTCTGCTTATGCGCTGTTTCTTCTGCTAATGAAACAAGTGAAGGATCAGCTTTGGCATTTCGTAAAGAAGGTGATAGATATTGCTTAACAACATCAGAGTCGGTGCCGGATTCCGTTGCCAGGATCACTTGACCTAGCTGGATGTTTTTTTGAATCGCTCCGCAGGTTCCTACGCGAATGATACAAGTTGCACGATACTCGCAAATCAGCTCATGCAAATAGAGCGCTGTGCTCGGTATGCCCATGCCGGTTCCTTGTATGGAAATCCTTCTACCCTGATGCATACCAGTATACCCAAACATCCCCCGAATCTGATTATAGCAAAATGGCTTTTCAAGCCATGCTTCCGCATGATGTTTTGCGCGAAGTGGATCGCCTGTGATCAGAATGGTCTTTGCTATCTCTCCTTCCTTCGCTTCAATGTGTAGACTCATGATACATTTGTCATTACCGATTGTTGTACAATTTACAGTACAGACAGTTCACTCTTTTTTTTTAACAAAGAAAACTTTTGTGGAATTTAAAGGTAAAACGTTTGGTTTTTCTTGAAATAGGAATGCGATTTTGTTAAAAAGGTATGGTAGATTACTCGGTTTTTTGTTATTGCTAGGCAGTTAGGATAGCGGTTGTGAAAAGTAAAATGCTGGAAAAATGCTTTTTTAACCCAATCGATGTTCCCTTAATGAAACGAGTTTGTCTTTCAATGCCAGCGCTGTACCACGATCCATCATGTTTGGTAGTTCCGCCAACGCTAAATCAATTTTCGAATTGGCTTCCGCTGACTTATTTTCCAAGGCGCAAATCGCTGCCTCGGTGGAAAATACCACTGCTTTTGGAATAATAGCAGAGGGCTTGAACCGACTCCAATAGTCGAGCGCTTTTGCTAAATCACTTTTCGCGGCTGCGTAAAAGAATGCGGCATCGAGCCACACAATACTTCGGATGCCATCCGGAATGCTTTCGCTGTCGTCTATGTAGGCCAGTAAATGCTGCTCGGCCAAATCAAGATTGCCTTTATCCCACGCGGACTGATGAAAAAAACTTTGGATGTAAACCGCAAAAGGTGAATTCAATTTTTGCCCGAGCTGACTTGCTTCCTCCAACTCACTCCAGTCTAACAAACTGGGCCTTACACCACCCGAACTCTGGGAAAGAATTTTTAACATCAGCACTTCAAATCGAGCGGCCTCTCCACCGCGCTGTAGGTTAAGGATTCGACCGCCATCGGATGTAAATCCCCCCATGTGAAGAGGAACGATGGTAACTACGAAAATCAGGAGAGAAAAAAAGCGATCAACAAAAAGAGAAAACCGAATGGAGACGCATCGGGAAGCAACAGGTAGAAACCATAAAATAATCCCGCTAAAACTAAACTGGCAACAGGGCCACCGGCTGCGTAAATGGAAAACCTATTTTTTAGATTTTCTGTGCCAGTGGGCATGCAGATAACCATTCCGCCTGCGGTGTTTACATTTTTATTCCATTTGAATTTCCATCCTTCTTGTTCTTTATCCCACATGAAAGGCCCCACCACATACATTCGAAAATCAAATTTCTGCCACACGCCCGCTACGGCATGTCCCGCTTCGTGAAACCCAATGACCAGAAAAAAAGCGGGGATGAGTGCAATTGCCAACATCAGCATTACACTCCCTGGAAGGCTTCTGCCAGCCTGAAAGCCCAGTTTGCCGATGAAGAAGCCAATTATTCCACCAAGTATCGTCATTAGGATAAGGCCGACAATTTTTGATTTTTTCTTTTTCGATGCCATGGACGAAAACATTTTTACCATTAGTGCCTAAACTGCATTTGAAATTACATCAACTCAACCAGATTTTTTCTTCATCCCGAACAGAAACCTGGTTAAGTTAAATGGCCGAATCAAAAAAAGATAAAACACTAAGCAGCTTGCCAGCGTGAGAAAACAAATCGTCCAATACTTGGCGGCAATGCTCCAGTTCCACTGAAAAAGGTAATAGCCGACAGGTTTGAGGACGATCTCAGAAAAATGAAAATGCAAAGCAAGTGGCAGGCCTTACCAAACTACCAGCTTCTTTTTTCGAGTGTCGGAGGAGCCAGAGTTTTTTGTGGTGATGATGTAAAAGCCTTGTGATAGTTTTATTCTTTCTGAAAATTGGCCGTTCGAAATAAACGCATAAACCAGTTTGCCTGTGCTATCCATTATTTGTGTCTCCGATGAAATGGAAGTAACCAAGTTTACGATGCCATCTGTTGATGGATTTGGAAATATTTGAAGTGTGGCGTCTTGATTGTCTTCGATGCTCGTAATAATTGTTCCAATAAAATTCTGATCAATGAGCGTTCGGCTCAAATTTGACACCGTCAGAGTGCTGGGGTTGAATGTATACTTGTCAGATACAGGCGTCAGCGCACCCGACCAGCCACTTTGTAAGCTTACTGTAAAAAAGCCTTGGGTGTTCGTTCTTACCAGCTGTGGAAGGCCACTTATTTCCATATCAACCATTGGTTGACCATCGGTATCTTTTACAAAACCGGAGATTGAAAAAAAGGTCGCAGTTGCTTTGCCAATAAGATATTGATTGATCAAATCGTTTTCCGCCCGAGCTATTTGAATTGAATTAAACTGGTAACCATTTAGTGTAGCTGTAATGG
>JABFSY010000124.1 GCA_013140395.1 Cyclobacteriaceae bacterium | reverse complement strand
ATTATGGATACTACACGGAGAATAACTTGAATTTCAACACTACTTTGCGCTGGCCAAGCTCGACTGGGCCAACGGTTGCCAATGCATCAAGCGGGCAGGCATATCTAGGCTGTAGTTTTGGAAGTGCGAATTACTCCCTGAGCTTTAAGCGGACAAACTTTACGTGTGGGTATTATCAAATTGATATTCCTTACCAAGATGATGAGGTGGCCATTCTCATCAATGGCGTTCAGGTTTTTGTCAATCCTAATTTTACGCCCAGCCTTCAAACCAATGTGTGGACGGGTTTTCTGGGGCCAACCACAACGGTTGAAATAAAATTAGTCAACAAGCAGCTTTCTGGTCAACTACAAATTTCCATCAACCCTTCAACCTCTACACCTCAAACGCTCAATAGCAACTCAACCATCTGCGTAGGCGGTAGTGCTGATCTTTCGGCTGCCTCTTCAATTGCAGGAGCTACGTAAACATGGTCAGTCAATCCACCATCTCCCACAATTACCTTTTCGAATGCCTCGATTGCAAGTCCACAATTGATAACAACGGGGGCTACGCCCGCATCGAATTATACGGTTACCAATGTATTAACTGATGCAGCCGGATCGAACTGTACTTCGGTAAAAACTTTTCTGCTCACCGTTGCTAATCAATCCAACACTACGGTTAGCCCTACCAGTGCAACCAACATATTAACCGCCTGCACAAACATTGGTGTCACGCTTATTGCAGACGGTGCAAATAATTATTCTTGGAGCCCCTCAGATGGCCTGAGTTCTACTTCTGGTTTTTCGGTCATTGCCAGACCATTGGCAACAACTACCTACACTGTAATGGGAAGCAATAGTTGTTCGTCCAAATCCGCCACCGTCAGCGTGACTGTTTCTCCGTTGCCCACAACCACCTCTTTTCCCACGGCAGCTTGGAATATTTTTGGATTTAATTCCAACACGGTAGGCACCAACTACCAAGGCTTCTATACTGAAAATGGTTTTGGAGCTACCGGTCTAAATTTTGACACGCGTACGCGCTGGGCAAGCAAAGACGTACCTTCTAATGCCAATGCATCCAATGGCCTAATTTGGCAAGGCTGCGCGAAGAATACCACTGGGACAAGTCTTTCATTCGTGCGTACTGGCTTTGCATGTGGAATGTATCAACTAGATGTTCCCGCTCACGCAGATGATTTCATCTTATTCATCAATGGAATGAAGGTTGCTCAGCACGTTGGTTGCTGCGATGTGCATACTAATTTGTGGACTGGAGTGCTGACTTCCAATTCTACTGTGGAGTGGCAATTGATCCGAAACAGCGCAGAGTCTTATCTGCAAGTCACGTTTACATTACTTACCCAACCCGCAAGTCAAACTACTTGGGCTGGCGGGGTGAGTAACGATTGGTTTAACGCAGCCAACTGGTGTGGTGCAATTCCAACCGCATCGATAGATGTATTGATACCTGCGGCCGGGCCACAAAATATGCCAGTAATAAATGCGTCTGGCGCAGCGGCTAAAAATGTTACGATTAATTCTGCCATTCCTAGCGGTGCTTTTACCAATGCCGTTCCAGCTGCAAATTTAACAACCAATGCCTTTAATCTGGATATCTCTGGAAACTGGAGCAACAATGGAACGTTTACACCCAATGCTGGAACTGTTAGTTTTGTCGGATCGGGCAGCGGAAATACCATCAGCTCTTCTTCGTCAGAAACTTTTAGGAATATTATCATCAACAAACCAAATGGCATTACTTTTTCAGCGGGCACACACCAAGTAAGCGGCAGCTTAACGCTTACCAGTGGTGTGGTAGCACAGAATTCTACATTAACTATTCTCCATGGAGGATCGGTATTTGGCGCTAGCAATAGTAGCTATGTGGACGGGGTAATAACCAAAATTGGAAATGCTGCGTTTACATTTCCCGTTGGGAAATCATTGCTTTATAGACCTATCGTTATCTCAGCACCTTCTGCCTCTACCGATGCCTTTAGCGCGTAATACTTCAACGTAAATCCAAACACCACGTATCCGCTCGCACAGCGGGCGGCCACCCTTGATCGGGTAAGCAGTGCCGAGTATTGGATGCTGAACAGAACTGCTGGGGCAGCTACTGTAAATGTTACAATAGGTTGGGGTAGCAATAGTGAGACGGTGACTAGTCCCAGTTTGCTTCGTGTGGCAGCTTGGGATGGATCCCTTTGGACAGATCAAGGAAATGGTGGCACAACCGGTATCGCTGCGCCTGGTACAGTCACAACAGCATCACCTTCCACTGTTTATGGCCCCTTTACTTTAAATGAAAACAAACTTCCTGTTGGACTAGAGGATTTTCTACCCCATAACGAAATAAGTATTTATCCTAATCCCGCAACCAGTAGTGCTTTTATAGAGCTAGATGCTAAATCACTCAAGTCCATTTCAATCATCAATAATCTGGGACAAGAAATCAATTGCGATTACTCTATTGAGTCCACTAAAATCCGTATCAATACCAGTAGCCTAGCCCCTGGTCTTTATGTTGTAACGATATCGTTGGATCAAAAGCCTTCAACGCTAAAGCTCTTGATACAACAATAAAACATTTACTGTTCTTTCGAAGAATTAACATGGTTTGATATAGCCGCCTTTGGTGAATGATAGCTCACGGTAGCAAATGCCACCTACAACTGTAGCATACAAAAAAACAATCCACCCAAAGCCAGCATCGTAAGCAAAGCCTTCAACCCACTTGTTCATGCAAAGTAAGCGATGGGTTCAGCCAGTACCCCCGATATTTCATTGAGCTTAGGAACAATTAAAACTAACAACAGGATTGCTACCACCAGTGCAGAGACAACGGGAGCAAAGATCGCACAATTGTTATTTTTCTATTTCCAAACGCGGAAAAAATCGATCGCTATTGCTTTGACTGGCCAGGCTCAATCAAATCCCACAGGTTGCCATACAGATCAACAAAGACAACCACTCTTCCATAACTTTCCTGCCGTGGCTCTCGAATAATTTTGATTTTTTGATCAATTAGATTCTGATAATCTCTCTTGAAATTGTCTGTGTATAAAAAAAGAAAAACGCGTCCACCTGTTTGGTTGCCAATACGTATTCTCTGTTCTTCGGTTGCTGCTTTGGCCAAGAGCAACGCACATTCACTTGATCCTTTTGGCGCCACAACCACCCATCTTTTTGTTTCGCTCAAAATCGTATCTTCCAATAATGAAAAGCCCAGCTTCTTTGTGTAAAACTCGATGGCCTCGTCATAGTCATTTACCACTAAAGCAATTCGAGCGATGTGCTGGCTCATGTTAGTTTTTCTATTTCAACAATGGCACTTTTATTCAGTTTTCCAAATACATGTGGAAACAATTCACTGTTGGTCGCCAGTTCAAATTTCAATTCGGCAAGCAGCCCGGATGAATTGATATGTAGCAGAAGTAAGTCCTTTTGATTGCTGTAGTATCTTTCCAACGTATCCTTCACTTGTTCTTTTGTGGAGCAATGAATAAAGCCTTCTTTATCCAAAGACTCTGTTGTGTAGTCGTCACTCGCCAACTGAGCGGTCCATGCGGATAACGTTGTGATGTGATATATCGTGTTGGGTTTTAAGTTCATTGCTTTTGTTGCTTACCAAGACCCAAAATGGCACTCGTTCGCTGGCGAGTTTCTGTCAACAACTCTTCATTCTTAGAAAGGGCTAGTCCGAAAGACGGTACCATCTGTTTCAACTTCTTTCCCCAATGGTCGGATTGGCTTCTTTTTTTAAAACACCTCGAAACGATATCTAACATCACAGATGCCGCTGTAGAAGCACCTGGCGATGCACCTAAAAGTGCCGCCACGGTTCCATCTGCGGAAACCACTAGTTCCGTACCAAACTCCAACACCCCACCTTTCTCTTTATCTTTCTTTATGACCTGAACCCGTTGCCCTGCTTCGAGCAATTCCCAGTCTTCCAGTTTGGTAAAAGGAACATATTCACGCAAGGCAAGCAATCGCTGTTCTGGCGTCTGACGAACCTGCTCGATAAGATACTTGGTCAATGGCATATTCTTCATACCCGCAAACATCATGGGAATGGCGTTGTCAAAACGGATCGACTTCGGCAAATCTAGCAATGATCCATTTTTCAAAAACTTAGTTGAAAATCCC
>JABFSY010000462.1 GCA_013140395.1 Cyclobacteriaceae bacterium | reverse complement strand
CACTTCAGCAATCGTTTCTGGTCCGGCTCCCCCACAAAAAAAAACACTGACTGTAAGGAAATTTCGAAAGAATGATGTAGGCATTTCCTTCGACATCGATAGGCATATAATACCCTTCCAGGCTAATCTCTTTACCAACCATTGCTTTCAACTCGGCCGGAAAAACAGGCATCATGAAATACTCAGCTGCCTTCTCGTTAAACTTCGTTTCAAATTTCGTTTTGGCAAAAAAAGCCCAGCCATCGCTTTGCGCATGCAATGACATTGATGAAAGTAACAATCCGAATGCTATCAACGTATTTTTCATTCTGTAAATTTAGCTACCCGCAAGCACATTATGAATATTTACGCGGTAAGCCTGAATAGCCGGCAGCAATGAACAGAAGATTCCCAAGACAACGCTCCCTGCTAAAATAACTCCTTCTTCCACATAAAATATGCCAGCACTCAGGCCCATCTTTTGCCCCTCTTCCATGATCAAAACAAAAAAAACAAGCACAGCATGTCCTAATAGTATACCCACGCTAGCTCCAATGAATGTAAGAATGCTGCCTTCTAAAATAATAGTCTTAAAAAGTAAGCCTCGACTTGCACCCATACTCCGCATGATGGCCATATCATACCTCCTTTCTTTTAGTGAGTTGTATAAGGCAATAAAAATACTTAGCCCAGAAATAAATATCAACACATAAGCAAATCCCATTAATGCATCAGCACCCACCCCCAACAACATAAACAACCTCGCCATTTCAAAAGCGGGAGAAGCTGCCTGCATGCTAGTTTGTGTGTTGATGAAGCGAGGAAGTTGAATGGCGGCAATGGGATTTTTATACTTTATCAACAGAGAGGTGATTTCTCGCAAACTGTCACCAGCTTCAACAGAAGGAACTAAAAGAGAAGGTGAAATGGGCATCTGATCATTGTGATTTATGACTTGTTCTTCATGAACTTTCCACACGCTGCTGATCGTGGTCAATATTAACTCATCGATAACCGTTCCCGATTTTTTCAAAATCCCCCTGACCACATATTTATTCTCATCGTGTGCATGTCCATCTTTGGTTAATCCGTGTGCGCTTTCAAATCGGTCTCCCACTTTCAATTTTGTCAAATGAGCTACGGCTGATCCAAGAGTCACCTCGAGATCTTTTTCCCACCAGCCACCCGAAGCAAGGTCGGCTTGATATATTGAGGAATAAGCACGATTCGTTCCTACTACACGAAAACCTTGATAGCTGTCCCCCAATGCAAGAGGAATGGCGTACTTGACCAATCGGTGCTTGGCTAACCGATCTGCCTCTCTCAACTTGATATTTCCAGTGGGGAAATCTACATGAAAAACAGAACAGAGTATTTGTTGCAAAGGACTCCCTTTTGCACCCACAACCAAATCAATCCCCTTAGAATTGTTGGTCATCTTTTCCTCCAATTGATTATTAAACAAGATCAATAGGGTAATCATTGCAATACCCAGCGATAACAACAGAATATTCAATCCCGTATTGAGTTTTTTCGCCTTGAGATAATTCCAAATAAGTTGCTGGATAGACATTTATCGGGTGTTCTTCTGATTTTTATGTGCCTATAAAATAATCTGTTTCGTTAACCGACTTTTTAAGCGATGATCATGAGTCGCGACAATCAACGCTGCATTGTTCTCCATAGCCACCTTATTCAAGAGTTCAATCACTTGGTCACAATTTTTATCGTCTAGCGCGGAGGTAGGTTCGTCAGCCAGAATCAACGAAGGCTTGTTGATGATAGCTCTGGCAATCGCAACACGCTGTGCTTGTCCCTGACTTAACTCGAAGATCATGGCATTCTTCTTCTCTCGTAAGCCTAATTCATCTAATACCAGATCAACTCTTTCCTCATGCTGCTTCTCCCCCGCCAAGAATGGAGCAAGTAACAAATTATTCTTCACAGTCAGTGCACTGATCAAATGGTTTCGTTGAAACACGAACCCAATTTGTCGACCTCTCATTCGATCGAGTTCGGTTTCTGACAGCGAAGCTATGTCAATCTTTTCAATTTCGATTTTTCCGGTCAGCGGTCTAAGTAACCCACCCAGCAAGTGTAACAAGGTTGTCTTCCCAGAACCGGAGTTCCCAAGTAAAAGAAAAGACTCCCCGCGCTCTACAGCAAGGTCAGGAAAAACAATTTCATGGGATAAAACTCCATTTTTGGAATGATAACGGTGCGTCAATCCCTGTGTCGCAATCATTTACTTTCGTTGATTGAAGTGGCGTTGACATTTCGCAACAAGACCAAGCCTATGACAAAAAATCCTCCGATAGCGAGCGTACTATTCCGCATACTTCCTGTCAATTGTTCCACTAATCCGTAGCTAAACGTGCCAACGACAATAGACAGATTAAAAGCCACATCAAAAAAACTGAAGTAAGAGGCGTGGTCGATGGAGTTCTTCGGTATCAGCTTGGCATAAGTAGCTCGTGATAAGGATTGTATCCCTCCCATGACAACTCCCACCGCAGTAGCAAGGGCATAGAACTCATACTCACTCGTTACCAGATAGGCAGCCAGGCAAATCAAGATCCAAATACTGATCATCACTATCAAAGTACTTTTATTGCCCCACTTTCCAGAGAGCCTCGCGAATACAAAGGCGCCCAATGAGGCAACCAATTGAATGATCAATACAGTCGCGATCAATTTAGAGTCGGGAAGCTTTAGTTCCTTTGACCCAAAAGTTGCGGCCATGTACATGACCGTCTGCACCCCCATATTGAAAAAGAAGTAGGCCAAAATATACTTCTTCAAATTAGGGTTGCTCTTCAAACTATGCCAAACTTTAACAAGTTCTTCGTAGCCTTTCGCCCACTTCGCTTGGCGAATATCTTTTTTGTATACGCTGTCAGGTAAAATAGCAAAAGGTATTTGTGCAAACCCAATCCACCAAATACCAACTAGTAAAAAGGAAAAACGTGTTGCTATTCCCTGCGAAGAAAACCCAAACATTTCAAAATTTTGAATCAGCACTAAATTCAAGATCAACAAAACAACACCACCATAGTAGCCCCAGGAATAACCTTTAGCACTGACCTTATCTAATTGATCGCTGCTGGCAATTTCCGGCAAATAGGCATCATAAAAAACGAGGCTACCCGAATACCCGATACTCGCCAGAACGACACAAACAATACCCCACTCCAACGAACTGGACGTGAAGAAATACATACCCATGCAGGCGAATCCACCCAGGTAGCAAAAAAATCTCATAAATGATTTCTTGTTGCCTGCATAGTCTGCCACTCCGGAAAGCAATGGCAACAATGGTGAGATGACCAAAAAGGAGAATGATAGAGCAAAAGAATACAGGACGGAATTCGTCACGGTGAAACCTGCAAAAAGAACTTGATCATTTTCGCCCGTTGTCGTGACAGCCTGGTAGTAAATTGGAAAAATCGCAGACGTGATAACTAACGAATAAACGGAATTAGCCCAATCATATGTGCACCACGCGCGAATGATCTTAGAGTTATTCAAAGGCAGCTCCATTCGGTTTCAAATAAATTAAAAAGCCTTCCATGATAAGTGGAAGGCTTTTGCTTTTTAGCTACTATTTTCTAGTTCTTTTTTGGATCCGCATTATCCAAGGCAGTGTAAAGTATTTTTCTCGCATTTCCTTTTCTCAACTCAGTCTCTACATCAGCGATGATACCACGCTTCGTGTCTTTATCGACCTTCAGGGAGATAGTTAACTGGTCACGCTCGAATTCAGCGAGTTTACTCTTTTCTTCATTTACCCAACGGATAATATCATTCGTGTCAATAAATACATCGTTGGCCTGAATTTTAGGCTCCTTTCCATAAACCGCCTTGGTTGGCTCTCCGATGTACAAATTCGTTACCAATGTTTTCCGTTCCAATTTTCTAAGTTGGCCCGCTCTCGGAATTTGTTGCTTCACCTCAATAGATGTTTTTCTTAGCTGTGTTGTTACCATGAAAAAGAACAACAACATGAACACCACATCAGGCATCGAAGAAGTAGGGATTTCCTGCTTCACTTCTGCTTTCTTCTTAAATTTTGACATAGTTCGTTCGTTTAGTTACCTACTTTAGTCGGTTCGGCAATTGAGATGTTCATCGGAATATCTTTCTTGCCGCGTTCGTAGATGGCTTTC
>JABFSY010000024.1 GCA_013140395.1 Cyclobacteriaceae bacterium | reverse complement strand
TACTAAAAGTAGATGAAGATGGGCTGATGGGCTCGTACTTACAACGACCAGGTATTCACCCTTGGGCGGGAGAGCACGTAGGTAAATACTTAGAAACGGCTAGCAATGTATGGAGAAATACGCATGACGTGCGGCTTAAAAAACAAATGGATAGAATGATGTTCGAGCTAATCAACACCCAAGAAGCCGATGGTTATTTAGGAACGTACACCAAAGATAAACACTGGACAAGCTGGGATGTGTGGTCTCACAAATACAACCTATATGGATTGCTTGCCTATTATGAAGCAACCGGTTACCAGCCCGCATTAGAAGCTTGTAAAAAAATGGGAGATCTGCTCGCTACTACTTTTGGAAACAAGGCCAATCAACTAGATATTATTCTGGCGGGTACACACATGGGCATGGCAGCCACAAGTGTACTAGACCCAATGGTTGAATTGTATAGATATACAGGCGATAAAAAATACTTGGATTTTTGCTATTACATAGTAGAGGCCTGGGAGCATGACAATGGCCCTAAGATAATAAGCCGCCTGCTCAGCACCGGCAAGGTTAATAAAGTAGGCAATGGCAAATCGTATGAAATGCTTTCAAATTTTCTGGGGCTCACGAACCTCTATCGCCTTACGGGTGATGAAGCTCTCATCAAGCCAGTTCTTATTGCATGGCAAGATATTATTGACAACCGATTGTACATTACAGGAACTACCAGCGCTTGGGAATATTTTCAAGAAGAAGGGGTGTTGCCTGCCGAAGAAGAGAGCCACATGAGCGAAGGCTGTTTAACTACTACTTGGCTCCAATTAAATCAAAGTTTATTTTCCATTACGGGCGATTTGAAATTTTATGAACAAATAGAAAAGACCATTTACAACCACCTGCTAGCAGCCGAAAACCCCCTGACAGGATGCGTAAGTTATTACACACCCCTCATGGGCATAAAGCCTTTTACATGTTATATCACGTGTTGCCAATCAAGCGTGCCCAGGGGCATGGCCCTGCTACCACCATTTGCTTTTGGTAAGATAAATCAACTACCAACACTGGTTTTATACGAAGAGGCTTCGTATAAATCCAGCATCCTTTCAAACGACAAAAAGTCTATTGATTTAAAAATTTCCGTTCAAAGTAAATTCCCAGAAAACGGTAATCTGTCTATCAATGTAGGTATTATTAAAAAGGCCAACTTTACATTGGCCTTGCGCGTGCCTGCTTGGAGTTCTTCCTTTGTTGCAATAGTGGGTGGCAAAGAATACAAAGGGAATTCAAATGAATCAATACTCATCGATCGCACATGGAATAATAATGATCGGATAGCAATATCTTTTGATATGCCTATACATACTAAGGAAGGCGGAAAAAACTACGCAGGTCAGATTGCTTTTATGCGTGGTCCGCAGGTGTTGGCCTACGATGCTTCAATAAATAGAGAACTACCAATTGATTTTCTTCAGACTGCAACAAAATTGCGTGTCCGAAAACCGGTCGTTGCGAAAGAGAAACAACTACTTCCAACAACATGGATAGGCAAGCAGGTTTACAATGTCAGTGCCCCTGGTACATCAGTCGTTGCAAAACATATCCGCTTGGTACCTTATGCCGATGCAAGTCAAACAGGTGGAAGCATTAAAGTTTGGCTTCCTTTGACCGTAGCCGAATACTGAATTTTTTTAATTAGTTATGTGACGCAAACTTTAACTTTCAATGAAGACAATTTTCGTAATAGGTAGTGCCAATACAGATATGGTTATAAAAATGGATCGGTTGCCAAAGCCAGGTGAGACGATACTAGGTGGAAGCTTCCTTATGAATGCTGGTGGTAAGGGTGCCAATCAGGCAGTAGCAGCTTCACGAATGGGAGGTAATGTGACATTTATTGCAAAAATTGGCAACGATATTTTTGGTAAACAAACTACTGCAAATCTTAAAAATGAAAATATCAAAACTGATTTTGTTTTTGTAGACGAGGAATCATCTTCCGGAACGGCTTTGATAATGGTGAACAGTGAGGGGGAAAATTGTATAGCGGTAGCTCCAGGTGCCAATGCTAAACTATCACCGACTGATATAGATATGGTGAGCAGTTTGGATACAGCTGACGTTATTTTGATTCAGCTGGAAATACCGATGCAAACAATTGTTACGATAGCACAACGAGCAAAGCAACTGGGAAAAAGAGTGATACTCAATCCGGCACCAGCACAATTTTTACCGGATAAGTTATTCGCCAATTTATTCCTTATTACCCCAAACGAAACGGAGGCATCTTTGATGACAGGGGTAAAGGTAATTGACGAAGATTCGGCTGCCAAAGCCGCAACTTTTTTTTTGGCTAAGGGTGTTGAGAATGTGATTATTACAATGGGAAAAGAAGGCGCTTATTTCCAGAATAAGTACTCGAAGATGAAAATAGCGGCCCCAGTGGTTAAAGCTGTAGACACCACTGCTGCGGGCGATACCTTTAGCGGTTCCATTGCAGTAGCATTGACAGAAAATATGGAATGGGAAAGTGCAATTAAGTTCGCCATTCAGGCTGCTTCTATTTCTGTTACAAGAATGGGAGCTCAGTCATCTATTCCTTATCGAAAAGATATTCAAACTATGGAAAACTAAATTACCCACCTAAAACTATTTAATATGTTTATTGTAGAAAGTTACAGTCTCGCAATTTTACTATGTATAATAACCATGCTTTGTTGGGGATCGTGGGCTAATACTACAAAGCTTACTACTAGATCTTGGCGTTTCGAACTCTTTTATTGGGATTATGGGTTTGGCATACTCCTTACCACCGTTGTTTTGGCCTTAACGTTGGGCAGCTCAGGTGATGAGGGCAGAGCTTTTTTAGCCGACATTAACCAGGCTACTTTTGCTAATTTAACAAGTGCATTTATTGGTGGGGTTATTTTTAATCTTGCAAACATATTGTTAGTTGCGGCCATTGGCATAGCAGGTATGTCTGTTGCATTTCCTGTAGCCATTGGTATTGCATTGGTGCTGGGTGTCTTGCTAAATTATATTTCAAACCCGCAAGGAAATCCTGTATTGATTTTTGGAGGTGTAGCACTGATTGCTGTGGCCATTATTCTTAATGCAAAAGCCTACCAAAAATTACAGGATAACTCAGCTGTAGGAGTTTCGAAAAAGGGATTGATTATATCAATGATCAGTGGGTGTCTGATGGGCTTTTTTTATAAATATGTTGCTGACTCAATGGCCAGCGATTTTAATCTCCCTGAAGCCAGAAAATTAACACCGTACACAGCCTTAGTGTTTTTTGCCTTTGGTGTTGTGGTGAGTAGTTTCGTATTCAATACCATTCAAATGAGAAGACCCTTTGCTGGTGCACCCATTTCAATGTCCTCTTATTTTAGAGGTACTACACGAGATCATTTAATTGGTCTATTAGGCGGTGTCATCTGGTGCGTAGGAATGTCTTTGAGTATCATCGCTTCAGGTAAGGCAGGGGCAGCAGTGTCGTATGGGTTGGGTCAGGGGGCAACTGTGGTTGCTTCAATATGGGGCATTTATATCTGGAAGGAATTTGACAAAGCTCCAGTAGGCACAAAAAAAATATTGAATATAATGTTGATAATGTATTTAGCAGGATTAGCCCTGATTATAATTTCCAAATGACCATGAGCCTGAAAAATTATGGGGAATCATCGCCATTCGCAACTCCGTTTATTGTAGAAAGATATTCATTCCAAAATACAACGATGAAGAAGGTCGGTTTGTGAAAGGGCAGCACGAGCCGATCGTTTCGGAGGCGTTGTTCCATGAAGTTCAACCCACCATTACAACAAAAACAATTTGATAAAATGGGTTACAATGAATATTGAAAAATACAGAAATTATTGCCTTTCAAAAAGACAGGTAACTGAAAGTTTTCCTTTCCCAAGTTTACCAAATGTTTTAGTTTTCAAAGTAGCTGACAAAATGTTTACCGCAACCGATGTAAATACATTTGAGAGCTTCAGTATCAAACACGACCCCAACACTATTGATGAATTGCGCTCCAAATTTGATGCTGTCACAAACCATACTTATTTCAGCAAAAAACATTGGAGCAAACTTATAATGGATAAATCCATTCCAGACAAAATACTTTTCCAACTATTAGATACCTCGTATAATTTAAC
>JABFSY010000218.1 GCA_013140395.1 Cyclobacteriaceae bacterium | reverse complement strand
TTCCTAAACATCTAGGCTACCACTTCCCCGCAGAATTTGCTCCACACACCGCTACCTGGTTAAGCTGGCCGCACAAAGAAGCCTCTTGGCCAGGAAAAATTGATACTATTTTTCCGGTGTATGCCCAATTTATCAAGTTGGTGGCGGAGGGTGAGAAAGTAAACATCAACGTAGCTGATGAAAAGTTGAAACAGTTTGCTATTTCACATCTAGAAAAGGCGGGCGCTGATTTGAAAAACATCCAGTTCTTTTTTCACCCCACCAACGATGCGTGGTGCCGCGACCATGGCCCGGCTTTTTTGATCAATCCCACAGAAAAGAAAAAGATGATTGTGGATTGGGGCTACAACGCGTGGGGCGGGAAGTATCCTCCCTTTGATTTGGATGATGTGATTCCTACGTTGATTGCTAAGCAGTACAACATACCAGTGGTGCATCCGGGAATTGTGATGGAAGGTGGCTCGGTAGAATTTAACGGGAAGGGAACGCTATTAACTACACGTGCTTGTTTACTCAATCCGAATCGCAATCCCCATCTAAATCAATCGCAAATTGAAGAGTACTTAATAAATTATTACGGAGTAAATCACATTCTTTGGTTGGGCGATGGCATTATCGGAGACGATACTGATGGTCACATCGATGACCTCACCCGTTTTGTAAATAGCGATACGGTTGTCACCATTGTAGAAGAAAGCAAGGGCGATGAAAATTACGAAATCTTGCAAGACAATCTAAAAGAACTGAAAACACTCCGCCTGGAGAACGGCAAGCCAATGAACATTATTGAATTGCCGATGCCATCTCCCGTTGTGTATGAAGACCAACGATTGCCAGCGTCTTACGCCAATTTTTATATTGCCAACAAGTACGTAGTGGTTCCGATTTTCAGAGATAAAAACGATGATAAAGCATTAACTATTCTTCAGGAATGCTTTCCGGATAGGAAAGTGGTTGGTCTGGACTCAACCGATATAATTTGGGGACTGGGTTCTTTCCACTGCTTAAGTCAGCAAGAGCCGACTGTTTAAAGTTACACCTCAAATTTTAAAAAACCGGACGGTAAAAGACAATGAGTTAAGGTTATATCATTGTTGACTATGTCTGAGATTTCATCTAGGGGTTCAAAAAGTGAAATGCCTATTCTTTTACAAGAGATTTTACAATCACCCAAGAACTGATCATAAAATCCTTTTCCATACCCGACTCGATTGCCCACTTTATCAAACGCTAATAGTGGCACGAATACGATTTCTATTTTGTTTGTTGGGGTTGGTACACCCTGTTCTGGCTCCAATATTCCCCACTTGTTTTTTTTGAGTTGATGAAGCCCTTCGAAATAGATATTTTCCAACTGATCACCAATCACTTTAGGAATGGATATTCGAACGTGCGGGAATTCTCTTCGAATACGATCAATAATTGGCCACGTGTCGGGTTCTTTTTTACTTTCGATGGGCAAAAAAATATGGATGCACTTGATGAATGAAAGGTCAATTTGAGCAAAGAACTGATTGTAAAGTTGAAAATTAAGTTGCTGATAGGCACCCTCGGATAGGGCAAGCCTCTTCTGAAGAAATGCTTTTCGAGCCTCCTCTTTAGTCATAGATCAGCACATTGAACTTAAAATCAAATGGGGCGAGATGATCGATCGCCTTCCGGATGAAAGACGGATCGCTTTGATAGAAGTTTAGAAAATTGTCGGTTCGTTCTTGTAAACTTCCGTTTGGAAATAGCGAATCCTTCACGGCTTCAATTTGTCGAAGTTTGTCAGCATGTAGACGCTTTTCTGCCCGTAGCATTTTCTTCTCGATTTTCTCTAGTCCATTGACGGCCCTTTGTGTTTCCGCGCCAACGAATTTCGAAAGCGTTGCATCGATTTTAGTGGCGCGTTCTTTTACTTCATTCAGGATATGTTGAAGGGTTTCTAATTCTTTGCCTAACGAAAGTTGATGATTGCTATTCTGCGCAATCCAATGATTAAACAAATAGTTTTTCTCTTCGAATAAATCCTTGACCTCTAATTTTGTTTTTTCAAATTTTTTCATCGTTGGCTCATCCATCACCATCGCAAAAGATCGTGGGAGAAGAATAGGAAAAGGAGTTTCAAATTTTTCGAACACACCTTTCAACTGGAGCCAATACACCAACTCGGCCGGGCCGCCACAATAGGCCAGGTTGGGTAAAATCACCTCTTGATACAAAGGACGCAAAACAACATTGGGGCTAAATTTTTCAGGCTCATCCAAAATCATTTTCTCCATTTCTGCATCTGAAAATTTCAACGTGGAGTCGACCACTTGAAATCCGCCAGCTGTTTTTTCCAGTCGACTGCGCAGCCCATCAATCAAGTAGAAGAAGTTTATCTCACGGGCATTGACTTGTGTATGATAGCCGCTGCTTTGAAGTTCTTGTGTGGCTTGATCAACCAAAGACTTTGCGCTGTGTTTGAACAGGTCATCCTTGATAACATGCGCGAACCATTTTTTCAATTCGCGATTGTCGGCATCTACTACCACCAACCCTTCTCCACCAAATAATGCATTGACATAATGACGCACGGCTTGCGATAGATTTTTACCCTTGATATAGGCCTCCTTAAAAAAAGATATCTCTCCAGGTATTTCATTGAAAAGATTCTTTAATTCTTTCGTGTGAAATCTGCCTACTGCGCCTTGCTGTTCGGTACTCCAAACATATTTTTTTCCGTACAAGCGAAAATATTTGATCTCTTCATAGTCATGGTCTTCAGAAGCCATCCAATAAACCGGCACAAAATGATAGGCCGGATAGGCTGCCTTTAGTTCTTTGCACGCGTTGATTACCGTGATAATCTTGTAAATGAAATAAAGAGGACCGGTGAAAATATTTAATTGGTGACCCGTAGTCACAGTAAATGTCTTAGAATCCTTCAGTGAGTAAATGTTCTCTTTTACTTTTTCGGTGATGGTTAGGTTGCTGTATTGATCAGTTAATTCCTTTGCCAGCGACAGTCGTTTTTCGTGAGAGAAATTAGACTTCTCTTTGATTTGATCTTCGAAACTTGCGACCGAAGGAAATCGCGAATAGAATTTTTTAAGGGTATCTTTTTGATTGATGTAATCGAGAAAGAAGGGACTAAATGCGTGGGTATCGGTAAAGTCAATCTTTCTTGTCTTCATATCAGCAACAAATCAGATAATTATTAGGCATACTTGCAACTAACGGCTGGTTGGGAACTTAAGTTCTTGACACGAACGGTTGATTTGTTAAAATATTCTAAACGACCTGTGCCATTAAATCAAACTCGGTGGCACTGTTGACTTTGGCCTGGACAAAATCTCCAATCCGTAGATACTCACTTGTGCCTTCAAAGATAACTTCATTATCCACTTCAGGTGAATCATACTCTGTTCGTCCAATAAAACTTCCGCCTTCTTTCCGGTCAACGAGAACTTTGAATGTCTTGCCCACTTTCGCTTGATTAAGCTCCAGCGAAATCCCCTGCTGCAATTCCATCAAAGCATCAACACGCTCTTGTTTTACATCAGCCGGAACATCATCCGCAAAAGAATGTGAGTGGGTATTTTCTTCATGTGAATAGGGAAACACGCCTAATCGATCGAAACGAGAACGCTCTACAAATCGCATCATCTCTTCAAAGTAAGCTTCTGATTCACCGGGGTGCCCGGCAATTAAAGTAGTGCGAATGGCAATGCCTGGTACTTTCTCGCGGATAGTTTGTATTAGCTCTTCTGTTTTTTCACGCGTGATGCCACGCCTCATCATTTTCAGCATTTCAGAGGAGCCGTGCTGAAGAGGGATGTCGAGGTATTTGCAAATATTATCTCTCTCAGCCATAGTTTCCAAAACGTCTAACGGGAAACCCATCGGGAAAGCATAATGCAATCGGATCCAATCGATACCTTCTACATCTGAAAGTTTTTTCAGAAGATCCGAGAGGTTGCGTTTTTTATAAATGTCTAATCCGTAATAGGTAGAATCTTGTGCAATGAGCAGTAGTTCTTTGGTTCCGTTTTTTGCCAGGTTTTTTGCCTCCAGCACTAATTCTTCCATTGGCCGCGAAACGTGTTTTCCGCGCATCAATGGAATGGCGCAAAACGAGCAGGGGCGGTCGCATCCTTCTGAAATTTTCAGGTAAGCAAAA
>JABFSY010000219.1 GCA_013140395.1 Cyclobacteriaceae bacterium | reverse complement strand
CATATGTCACTTCGGGTGAATATCAGAGAATGGTTTGCCCGCGCAAAAGCTGTTACTGATTTGTACATTTCTAATACGACTCCGCGTCACTTAGGCAATCCGGAGCCATTAAATAAGGTAGGAAACCAAAAAAGCTAAAATGCCGTTATTAAGCGCGTTCTAAACAGCTGGAAATTATTTATGTTTGCGGTCATTTATTCGTTTTGAAGGTCTTATCGTGATAAAAAGGGTTTTCTTTTCTTTTATTCTGTTATTTTCTGTTTGCGCACTTGCCTATGGGCAGGAGACAATTATCACGGGGAAAGTGACAGACGCGGCCTCGGGCGATCCGATTCCTTTTGTCAATGTAGTATTTAAAGGCACATCCGTGGGAATGACCACAGATTTTGATGGAAAATTCAAAATAAAGTCATTGTCGCTATTGAAAAGCGATTCTATTGTTGCATCCTATATTGGCTACAAGCCGCGTTCTAAAAAGTTCAAAAAGGGAGTTACGCAGGTAATTAACTTTCAGCTGCAGGAAGATGTAACCAATTTACAAGAGGTGGTCATTAAATCAGGTGAGAATCCTGCGTTCCCTATCATGCGTAAAATCATTGATAACAAGAGCATCAATGACAAGCGAAGGCTTTCGGGCTATGAGCATGATACGTATTCAAAGATGGAAATTGACGCGGACAACATTTCCGCTAAACTTCGTGAGAAGAAGGTCATGAAGAAAATCGCACAAGTGCTCGATAGTCTTGATCGAATTGCCGGAGAAGATGGCAAGCCTATTTTACCGCTGTTTATTTCGGAAAGTGTTTCTAGAATCTATTATAGAGATAACCCTAGCTTAAAAAAGGAATTTATTTCAAAGAGTAAACTCACCGGTGTAATGGGTGATGACTATGGGGACCTTCTTGCGCAGATGATTGGCCCGTCAATGCAGGATTATAATTTTTATATGAATTGGCTCAACTTCGGCAAGAAGTCTTTTGTGTCACCGATTGCAGATGGGTGGCGGGCCTACTATGACTATGAGTTGCTAGATAGTGCGATGCTCGGGGGGCACTTCTGCTATCGCATTGATTTTTTTCCAAAAAGTGAACAATCATTGGCATTTGTGGGCACGATGTGGATTACTAAACAAGAGTTCGCGCTCAAGCAGATTGATGCTACGATGGGCAACAAGGCCGATATTAATTTCATTGAGAAAGTAAAGATTCAGCACGAATACGAGCAGGTTGAGGGTGGTGCTTGGCTTCCCTCTAAAGCGCGAGTACTCATTGACGTGGGCGAACTTTCCAGCAACTCGGCAGGCTTGCTCGCTAAATTCTACGTGAGCAATAAAAATTTTGTGGTAAACCAGCCTAAGCCAAGTTCCTTTTTTGACCGGGCGATAGAGAAATCAGAAGAGGCAAATCTGGAAGAGGAAGAAAAAGTGTGGGACACGCTTCGTCATGAGCCATTGACAGAAACCGAAAAGAACGTCTATCATATGATCGACACCATCCGCAATATTCCCATTGTGCGATCGTATATCGATGTACTGAAGCTAATAATTAATGGATATTACAAAACAGGTAAGGTCTTCGTTGGCCCTTATTTGGGATTGCTTGCTTGGAATGACCATGAAGGATTCCGTGTACAAGCCGGATTTAAAACGAATATTAAATTCAGCAGGAAGTGGGTGTTGGGCGCACAGCTAGCATATGGGTTTCACGATGAACAATTCAAGTACCAAGCTTTTGTAAAACGAATATTAAATCGAAAGCAGTGGACAACGATCAGTTTTCGAGCGAGGCATGAAATCAATAGGTTGGGCCTAGACGAAGATTATGTCACAGAGTTTCCGCTCTTTAAATATGCCAGCAGATGGGGCAGGTATGATAAAAGCTTTTACTACAACGAGTATCGTGCAACTTTTGAGCGCGAGCTTTTTAAAGGATTTATGCAGCAAGTGGTAGTACGGCAATCTGATTTTGATCCAACTTATCCATTCGCCTACTATACGAATCCTTTTGACATTGGTGCTTCACCAGTGTCTAGAACTTTTCAAACTACCGAGATATTTTTCGAATCACGCTACGCAAGAGACCAGATTTTTCTTCAGAATGATAATGACAGAATTGGATTGGAGTCAAAAAGATGGCCGGTTTTCACAATTCGTTATACCCACGGCTTTAAATCAGAATTTGGCGATTTTACCTACGACAAGGTACGCGTCAATATCACCAAGAGAGTTAAGATGGGGCCGTTAGGGAACGGATACTTGAACCTGACAGGCGAACAAGTTTTTGGACGAGTTCCCTATCCGTTGCTGGGAGTTCATCTGGGAAACGAGGCGAGAATTTATGCGCCCATTGCATTTAATATGATGCGATTTGGTGAGTTTGCTAGCGAACGGTATGCTTCAATACAATACAGACAAAATTTTGAGGGGTTGCTTTTAAACAGGCTGCCATTGATCCAGAAGCTAAAGTGGAGACTGCTCGCCACTGCTAATGTGCTTGTGGGCGATCGCGGCAACGCAAACAACGCTTTGGTATTTCCTGCACCGGCTGACAAACCACAATACGAAACGTATCCCCTCAACCCCGAAAAGCCCTATATGGAATTGGGCTATGGAATTGAGAATATTTTTAAATTCCTTCGAATTGACGTTATCCATCGGCTAAATTACCTCAATGTACCGAATAGCCGTCCTATCGGGATTTTCATTACGGCACAGTTGCAACTCTAGTCTAACGTCCTTTTTTCTTTGTTACCCGTTCATTCGGTGCTTTTAAAACCGCATATTTGCACTCCGAAAAAATCAAATTGGAATGAGTACTTTAAAAATTACGTTACCCGATGGTTCCATCAAGGAATTGCCTGTTGGGGTAACTGGTATGGAGATAGCGAAGAGCATCAGCGAAGGTTTGATGCGCAATGCACTATCCATTGAAGTGAATGGTGAGATTTGGGATCTGAACAGATCGATCACTGCCGATGCGGCTATCAAAATTTTTACATGGAACGACAAGGGAGGTAAGTATGCTTTCTGGCATTCTTCAGCCCACTTGTTTGCCGAAGCATTAGAGGCTCTTTATCCAGGTGTTAAGTTCGGCATTGGCCCACCTATCGAGAATGGTTTTTATTACGATGTTGACCTGGGCGATACACCTTTTGGAGATGAGGAGCTATTGGCCGTAGAAAAAAAGATGACTGAGTTGGCGAAAGCCAACAATACTTTCGTTCGAAGGGATGTTTCGAAGAAGGAAGCCCTTGCCTATTTCACACAGAAAGGAGATCCCTATAAATTAGAACTGATTGATGGCCTGCAAGACGGCTCGATCACTTTTTATCAGCAAGGCAATTTTGTGGATTTGTGCCGTGGGCCACATATTCCTACTACGGGCCCCATCAAAGCCATAAAACTATTAAGCGTAGCAGGAGCCTATTGGCGTGGCGATGAGAAAAATAAAATGCTGAAACGTATTTACGGCATTACTTTCCCCAAGCAGAAAGAGTTGGAGGAATACCTTTTTATGTTAGAGGAGGCCAAGAAGCGTGACCATAGAAAGTTAGGGAAGGAATTGGAATTGTTTGCTTTCTCAGAGAAGGTAGGAATGGGTTTGCCATTGTGGTTACCGAAGGGAACGGTGTTGCGTGAAAGACTCGAACAATTTATGCGAAGAGCCCAGGTAAAGGCAGGATACGACCCTGTAGTTACTCCACACATTGGCAGCAAGCAATTGTACGTTACTTCCGGTCACTATGAAAAATACGGGAAGGATTCTTTTCAACCTATTCGTACACCTGACGAAAGTGAAGAGTTCTTGTTGAAACCAATGAACTGCCCGCATCATTGTGAGATTTACAAGACAAAACCACGCTCGTACAAGGATTTGCCGATTCGTTATGCGGAATTTGGAACGGTGTATCGTTATGAGCAGAGCGGAGAGCTACATGGCTTGACGCGTGTACGTGGCTTTACGCAAGACGATGCGCATATTTTCTGCCGACCCGACCAGGTGAAGCAGGAGTTTGTGAAAGTAATTGACTTAGTTCTTTTTGTTTTCAAATCATTGGGCTTTGAAAATTATACCGCACAGGTTTCATTGCGCGATCCGGAAAACAAAGCAAAGTATATTGGTGACGATGAATTGTGGGATAAGGCCGAGCGAGAAATT
>JABFSY010000468.1 GCA_013140395.1 Cyclobacteriaceae bacterium | reverse complement strand
TATATTTGGTTCCTGCCGTTGCGACTGTGGTCCTCAGCTGCATAGCGCGATGCGCATGGTTGAAAGGGAGGGGAGGGGAGTGGTATTGTATATGAAGCAAGAAGGCCGGGGAATTGGACTACTGAATAAATTGAAGGATTACAAACTGCCAGAAGAAGGATTGGACACAGTAGAAGCAAATTTGCAGTTGGGTTTTGATATGGATAATCGCGACTATGGTATTGGTGCTCAAATCCTACACGATTTAGGCATTCGCAAAATTCGATTAATTACAAATAATCCAAAGAAGCGCGTTGGATTGATGGGTTATGGGCTAGAAATCGTGGAGAACATCGCTATCGAAATAGTACCCAATCAACACAACGAAAAATATTTACAAACGAAACGAGACAAACTCGGTCATGATATTCTAAAAAAATAATGAAGCGGTATATTTTTTTCATTTGTTTCATCATCTCTTTCGCTGCAGCTGCTCAACAGTATGCGTTTGAGCTTTGGCATGAAGGCAAAGTCGTATTAGAAACCAGTGATACTATTAAGGGGTTGCTGAAATATGATATACAGAATGATTTCATACAGGTAAAAAAACAAAATAAGCTGGAGAGCTTTACGGCACGAAAAGTGCTGACGTTCGAAATTTTTGATGCTTCAGTAAAACGATATCGTCAATTCTATTCCTTACCCTATTCACAAAATAATACCTATAAGACACCTGTATTTTTTGAACTTCTTTGTGAAGGTAAACTCACTGTGCTGGCACGTGAGAAATTGGAGTATAGGACTGTATCTTCGCCATTCTACTATTATGGCACCTATAGCACATTAGTCTTGGTCAACCAGTTCTACCTCCTCAAACCTAATGGTGTCATTGAAGATTTTGTCGGCAGAAAATCAGACTGGCTAGCTGCCATGGAGAATAAGGAGCCGGAAATAAAGGAATATGCCAAAGTTAATAGGTTGGATTTTGATGATAAGTATGAATTGATTCGAATTGTGGACTACTACAATTCATTATTTGTAAAAAGGTAATTATGGTAAGACCGTTGATTTTAGTTTCTAATGATGATGGCATTACGTCTCGAGGCATTTTGAACCTCGTAAATGTTATGAAAGAGTTGGGTGAAGTGATTGTGGTAGCTCCTGATGGTCCCCAATCTGGAATGGGTCATGCCATTACGGTAGGTGATACACTACGACTAAATGAATCATTTATTTTTGAAGGCGTTCGTGCCTTTGAGTGCAGTGGTACACCCGCGGATTGTATAAAAATGGCACGGCACTTTGTCCTGAAAGATGAGCGTCAGCCCGATGTTGTCGTAAGTGGAATAAATCACGGAAGTAATACAAGCATCAGTGTCTTGTACTCGGGAACGATGTCTGCAGCGATTGAAGGTGCCATCGAAGGAGTGCCGGCCATCGGTTTTTCATTGTGCGACTACAGCCACAAAGCCGATTTTTCACACACGGCACCCTTTGTAAAAAAAATTGCCGAACAAGTGTTGAAAAAGGGACTTCCGAAAGGAGTTGCGTTGAACGTGAATATTCCAGCTAAAAGACAGGAGGAAATCAAAGGCATTCGCGTAGGCAGACAAGCAAATGCCAAATGGGTGGAAGAGTTTGATCAGCGATTTGATCCTTACGGGCGTTCTTATTTTTGGATGACAGGCAACTTTGTCAATTTCGACAAAGCGGAGGATAATGATGAATGGGCAATTGCTAATAACTATGTGTCAGTGGTTCCTTGCCAGTTTGATCTGACGGCACATCAAGCCATCGCGCAGCTAAATGAAGACTGGGACATTCTCCGTTAATTCATTATGTACTAGGTTTAAACGAGGCGGTAAACGTGGTGCCTATTGCTAAACTGCTTGTTACAGTTACACTTGCCCCCAAAGCCTCACACTGCGTTTTTACCAAATACAACCCGAGCCCTTTGCCTTCCACATGATTGTGAAAGCGGCTGTAAAGAGTAAAAATTTTATGACCATAAGTGTCCAGATCAATCCCAACCCCGTTATCTTTTACCTCCAGAAAGAAAAGATTTCCACGCAATCCTGATTTTATTTCAACAACAGGCTTTCGATCTGGATGCCGATACTTAATGGCATTTGATATTAAATTGATAATAATACTATCCAAATAAGGCCTTACCGTTCGAATGGTGGGTGCAGCAGAAAAATCAACCAACAAACGGGTATCAGTTTCTGAGATATCTTTCTCGAGATTCAATTTGATCAAGTTTAATTCTTCTACCAGATTGATTTCTTGGACAGAAGAGATCGTGTTTTTTCGAATTTCTAAGATGGTATTCAAGTCTTTCACAACGCGATCCAATTCGCGAGCTGATGTAATCAAACCCTGCTTTATTTTGACAGTATCGACTTCATTAGTCGTTATCTCAAGTAAATTGCCCAGGCCGAGGATGCGGGAGATTGGCGCACGCAGATTGTGAGATGACATGAACGCGAACTGTTCCAGCTGTTGGTTATAGTCTACCAGGTCTTGTGTTCTTTTTTTGATTTCGGTTTCAAGGCCTTCATTTTTTTCCAAAAGAATTTGATGTTGTATCTCGATTACTTTTCGTGCCTCTTCCAAGGTGCGATTCTGGTCCTCCATCGTATCTCGCTGACTGGCTAGTTCCTCCTGGCTTTGAATCAACTCTTCATTCTGAGCAGCCATTTCCTCTTTAGATGATAATAATTTTTCGTTTTGTTGCTCTATCTTTTCGATCAATGCATTCTGTTGTCGGTCAAAAATATAGGTAAGTGTTAGAATAATGAATTGAAGACCGATATGGAGGGAAGCTGTCAAAAGATTATTGCTTGTCATTAGTAATTTTGCTGGGATGAACCGGCCAGCTTCTACCTGGGTTAGCACTACAACCGTAATGAATCCCAATGCACCCCATGACCAGGTAGCTTTTTTACTCAGTAATACCAGGCCGAGTATGGGGATGAGTGATATCCATGGTAAAACAAATGAATGTATCCCACCCGAGGCAACTGACAGTACTAATACGATCAACCAACAAATGCAAACAAAGGCATGAGATGTAACACGTAAAGAAATGAGTTGAAGTTTGAATGCAAAAAGCTGAATTAAGAACAACACAGTTGAAACGACCATCAGGTAGCGCGCCATCACAAATCCGTTGAAATAGGACATAATGAAGTAGCCAATAGCAAAGCCAATGGATATCAGCGAAAACTTGATTTGTAGCGAGATGAGTCGCGATACCTTATCTGTCGTACCGGAAAGGTGAGGAGTAAAATAGCGCTCTACAGGTGACATCCTATTCAGGGCTTATTTTCAAATGTAATCATATACTACCTTTGGATATGTTATTTTTTTTGAGAATTTGTAATCATGTAAGAAATCAAGCCGGATCGACATCGAAGACGATCTTAGCGTTTCTGAACTCTCGTATTTCCTTCAAATTCTCTGCCATGTCATACAATTGCTTCTTGATGTCACCTAGTTTCCCCTGATCGCGCCCAATTTTAATCAACACCGACATTAAGAACTCATTTCTTATTTTTGATATCATAGGCTCGCCAGGCCCGATAATTTTAATACCCTTTTCTTTTTTCATGAGTAGATCGCTCAGCCTATGGGCAATCTCACTTGCTACCGTTTTGTTTGCATGCTTGATGGTGACTTCAATCAACCGGGAGAACGGTGGGTAAAAGAACTCTTGCCGATCAATCAATTGTTCTTGAACAAATCCGATCACGTTATGTTTTATCACAAAGGCGAAAAGCGGATGTTCCGGATTTGATGTTTGGATCACAACTTTTCCTTTTTTCTCCCTTCGGCCAGATCGTCCGCTTACCTGAGTGATCAACTGAAAAGCCCTTTCGTAGGATCGGAAGTCGGGAAAATGCATCATACGATCGGCATCAAAGACCCCTACCAGGTTGACCTTATCAAAGTCGAGGCCTTTGGTGACCATTTGAGTGCCTACTAGAATATCTGTTTCCCCTTTTTCAAAGCTATTGATGATCGATTCATAACCGGATTTTGACCGCGTGGTATCTAAATCCATTCGTTGAATTTTCGCGTCTGGAAAATAGAGCTTCAATTCTTCTTCCAGTTTCTCGGTGCCGTATCCCAACGACTTAATTCTCTTCGATGAGCAGGATGGACATTGGCTTGGCAAGTCTTCTTTGTACCCGCAATAATGGCAAATCATGGCATGTCGGTATTGGTGGTAAGTGAGACTTACAGAACAATTGATACACTTAGGTACCCAACCGCAATCTTCGCATTCCACCATCGGGGAATAGCCTCGTCTATTTTGAAAAAGTATAACCTGTTCTTTTTTTGATAAGGACTCTTTTATTTCATTGACAAGCAGCGATGCAAACTCGCCTTTCATTGTTTTCCTTTTTTTCTCTTTTGCTAAATCCGCAAAGAGTATTTCTGGTAGTTGAGCTTCACCAAAACGTTCGGCAAGCGTAACCAGTCCAAAACGCCCTGATTGTGCGTGGTAGAAAGATTCGACCGAAGGCGTAGCACTGCCCACGATAACTTTAGCATGGTGAATCTGTGCCATAACCATTGCCACATCTCGCGCATGATAGCGAGGAGCTGGCTCGTGTTGTTTGTACGAAGAGTCATGTTCTTCATCCACAATAATGAGCCCCAAATTGTCAAAGGGAAGAAAGATGGAAGAACGAACTCCAATCACTAATTTAAATTTCCCGGAAAGAATGCCATTCCAAACCTCCACTCGCTCATTGTCAGAAAATTTAGAATGATAGACTCCCATCAAGCTTCCAAATATCTTTTTTAAGCGAAATACAATTTGAGTGGTAAGGGCGATTTCCGGCAACAAGTAAAGTACTTGATTCCCACCGTCCAAAGCCCGCTTGATGAGGTCGATGTAGATTTCGGTCTTGCCACTTCCGGTAACGCCATGCAATAGAACCGTACCTTTTTCATTGAGTCCCGATAGGACATCGTTTCGGGCAATCTGTTGGTTTTCACTCAGAAGTAGAGGCGCCATCTGCACAGGGTCTTCGAACCCAAATCGAGGAACCGCAATTTCGAATTCTTCCAGAATCTTCCCTTTAACTAAACTAGCGTAAGCTGCCGGTGAAATTTCTTTCGCCAGCAATATAGATTTCGCCATCCCTCGTTGATTTAGCTCGGGGTGAGTAAAAGCCGGAACTTCTTGAAGATACAATAGGATAACCTCCTCCTGCTTCGGTTTTGCCGATAAGTTTTCGAAGAGATTTTCTAAACTTTTCTTTTTTACATACTCTGGAACTAAACGAACATGTTTTTCAGTTTTAGGCTTGTATTTTTCTTTAATCTCCTCGTATAAAATAATGGATGCCTTGCTCACCAGTGATCTAAGAAGAACATAAATGTTTTTTGAATTGAGTAAGGTAGTCACTTCGGTATAACTCAACGAGCTCTTCTGTAATCTATGAAGCAGCACCCGCTCTTTTTCTGAAAACTCAAAGGAAGTATGGTCTGGATCAAAATTTGGGTTGATTTGAACTTTTGATTCGCTCGATAGTTTTAGGCCAGATGGCAAAGCAGCAATCATTACTTCCCCAAGTGTACATAGGTAGTAGTCGGCTATCCATTGATAGAGTTTGAATTGCTGGGGGTAGATTACTTCACTCTCGTCTAATAGCTCGAGTATTGACTTCGCCTCATAGTCTTTTGGAGAATTCTGGTGAACAGAAAAAATGATACCTGTAACTATTTTCTTTTTGCCGAAAGGAACAATTACTCGCTGGCCGGTTCTGATTTTTTCATTTAAAAGCTTAGGTACACGGTAGGTAAATAAACGAGGAATCGGGACAGGTATAATCAAGTCGGCAAAAAGTGTCGAGGGTTCTTCGAATGGTAATTCACCGGTTGTCATTTACTTGCAGCTGATCCTATAAATTGCATCAACAAAACTATCACTAATTTTCGATCGGCAGCTACACTCGCGAAGCCAGAAATATTGACACATTTACGGACCATCCTTTTGCATCGGTCAACTTTTCAATAGTGGTGTTGTCAATGGATTTGCCTCCACAAAACACATCATATGCGTTTGGGATCCCCAGGAGAAGATCCAGATGCTTTTGACCACTTGGGTTGGCAGCAGTTGGGTAAATAGCTGGCTTCAATTGTGATGAATAGTGAACGGAAAGGTAATTCATCAACCACAACCCAACTTTAACGGGACTGAATTCTTTGTGGTTGGTAACATGAAAATACAAACCGTAACAAAATTCGTTGGCATAGGTACTCCACATCGGTTGATAGGAGTAGGGGAAAGATTCGACCCCTTCAAAGTTATTGCTTTCGAAATCACGATGTAGTTGAATTGCGTTGAGCCAGGGCGCACCGATAACCCGGAAGGGAAATGACGTTCCTCTTCCCGTATTTAAATTCAGGCCTTCAAACAAACCTGTGCAAGGGTAGAGCCAAACGGCTTGTATATCATTCATTGATGGTGAGGGAGGGATAAATGGCAGCTCCTTGTCGTCATTAAAAGAAATAACTTCCCAATCGATGTCTAGGTGCCTTTCATGAATGAACCACCGGGTCAAATCTCCAAAAGATTGTGAAAATGTAATGGGCATTGGCCAACGTCCGAGAAAAGACTGACAACTTGGTTCTAGCATGGGTCCTTCGATACTATCTAGACTACGTTGACTAAGGTTGGGTCTGTCCAACACAATTATTTTTTTTCTGTTTGCCACGCAAGCTTCCAGCATATGGGTGATCGTCCACCAATACGTGTAAAAGCGGCAGCCAATATTGGGCAGATCGATCAGTATGATATCGATGTCTTCCAGATCACTGGAATGTGGTTTCATGCTTTCTCCGTAAAGACTTACGATAGGAAGTTTAGTGTAGGGGTCATAGGTGTTTTTTTGTGCCATTCCATCTTCCCCTTGTGATAGAATGCCATGTTCAGGAGAAAATAGTTTTTTGATTGAGAAACCTTGGCGTAAAAGTTCATGAGCGACTGGATACCCAGACCCAGAAAATGTAGCGTGATTCGTGAGCAAACCCAACGGACGACCTTTCAGCTGGGCATAGTTCTCAGTAAAACAATCAACCCCTAACATTTGTCAGATTGCATTCAATTGGATTAACGCTGCCTTCACAGAATCAACCGGAAGTTGACAAGTCTTATTTTGGCAAACATAGATTTTTGTTTTTTCATCGCTTGCCTCCCTGCCGGTCAGCAAAGGCAACTCACTTTTGTTAATGGCCCCAGCGAAGGTGGCAAAAGGTAGATAGTGTTGGGCAAGTTCTTTCCTTAGTTGCTCAGCGCTGGCCCCTACGATGACCACTTCAATACTTGGCATAGAAATTTCTGTTGCTAGAACTGCCCAATGACACATATAAATGGGTTCAGATTCAATGAGGGTGGATAATCGGGCGACCATGGTTTCTGCTAAGTCTTGCCATTCTGACTTTTCAAGCAGAGTCCCTAGTTGATACAAGTTTCTTGCCATCACCGCATTGGAGGGGGGTATTACATTATCAAAAATTTCTTTTTTTCGCGCAATGAGCTGCTCGGCAAAATTGCTGTTAAAGTAAAAATAGTTTTCAGATGGGTCGAAAAAATCAGCCAACGTAACTTCACACCAATGTTTGGCTTTCGACAGATAACTTTCGTTGAATGTTGCCTGATACAATGAAGTATATGCCTGAATCAGGGACGCATAGTCATCCAGGAATCCGGTCGTAGTAGAACACCTGCCCTTGAATGACCGGTAAATCTTGTTTTCGCTGATCAAGTTAGCCTCAATAAAGCCAATGGCTCGTTCTGCCATTGATAAGAAATACTTGTCGCCAAATGCTTTGTAAGCGTCCGTTAAACCTTGAATGGTCATGGCGTTCCAGCCGGTGAGTATCTTGTCATCAAGACCTGGTTTGATGCGAGTGTTCCTGGCTCCAAGAAGTATGTTAATGCTTTCACCTAATTTTTCGTTGGGTTCACGTTCACTCTGTCTCTTTAAAATATTCTTTCCGTGTTCCCAATTTCCTTCAGGTGTAACATCAAAATAATCGATTAAAGCCGCTGCCTCTGATCCCAGTAGGGTCAAGATCTCGTCATGCGTCCAAACATAGAATTTGCCTTCCTCTCCTTCGCTGTCTGCATCGAGTGCTGAATAAAAACCACCTTCTGGATGAATCATCTCCCGTTCCATCCAGCGCACTGTTTCATAAACTACCGTTCGATAGAGTTTTTCGCTTGTCAAGCTGTAGGCTTCAGCGTAGAGACTCAATAGTTGGGCATTGTCATACAACATTTTTTCAAAGTGAGGGGCAAACCATTCACCGTCTACCGAATACCGCGCAAATCCTCCACCGATTTGGTCGTAGATGCCTCCCGCTGCTATCTTTTGCAGCGTAAGATGAAGCATATCAATTGCTTTTTTGTTTTTGCTTATCTGGTAGTAGCGAGCTAGAAAGAGCCAAGTAGACGGCATGACAAACTTGGGTGCTTTTTCAATTCCCCCGAACATAAAATCGAACCGATTTCCCAAGGTGTCAAACATCTTGTTCAACATCTCGCGCGTTACCGAGGTATTGTTCTCCAACTTTTTAAATCGCTGTAGGTCGGATATTCCTAAATGATTTTTCAAGTCGTTTGCCGATGCCTCGATTTCGTTTCTTTTTTCTTTGAATGCTTTGGTTATCTGAAGTAGTAATTGTGCCCAGTTCTTTGGAGGAAAGTAAGTACCACCGAAAAATGGCTTTTGATCGGGTGTCAAGAAAACATTCAATGGCCACCCACCATTTTGCTTCATGGCCTGAACGGCCTCCATATAGATTTGATCTATGTCGGGGCGCTCTTCCCGATCTAACTTGATGCAAACGAAATGCTCGTTCATCAATTGAGCGATGTCTTCATTCTCAAAGCTTTGGTGAGCCATCACATGGCACCAGTGACACGAAGAATATCCAATGCTTAATAGAATCGGCTTATCTTCGTTCTTTGCTTTGTTTAGCGCTTCTTCGTTCCACTCAAACCAATCCACCGGATTGCTGGCATGCTGTAGTAAGTAGGGCGAGGTTGAGTGAATCAGTCGATTCGACTTTGATGGATTTGTCATGCGATACAATGGATGATGTCACTTACTCCAAAATGATACAATAAAAAATGCCACGCTTTTGGCGTGGCATCAAAGTTCTTATTTCAAGTCGATTAATAATCTCTGTTGAAATCGCCCCTGCGGAAACCACCGCCACCGCCACCACGGTTGCCACCGCGGCCACCACCACTACCTTCTTCGCGTGGGCGAGCCTCGTTAACCACTAGATTTTTGCCCATGAAATCAGCACCGTTGAGTTCATTGATAGCATTTTTTCCGGCTGTGTCGTCAGCCATTTCTACGAATCCAAAGCCACGGCTACGCTGTGTTACTTTGTCCATGATAATCTTCGCAGAGCTTACTTCACCGTACTCGGAGAATAACTGCTTCATTTGTTCCTCGGTTGCCTTCCAGGGAATGTTGGCTACATAAATGTTCATTTGTGTTTTTGAAATTAAGTGATAAAATGTTGTTGCTAAATCAATAAGGCCGAACCGACAATGCACTCACTAGGTGGGATACTTTCTGGTAGGTTTTACTTCATTAACATTCAAATATAGCTATTTATTCAAAACAAAAGCAAATCGGGCTGTTTTATGGGCTGAGAACGGCATGTTCTAGTCGTAGGTGGCATTTTCAGACATAAACTTCTTTAAGCCAGCAACTGCAGTCGCTCGAACTTTATTTTGAAGCAACGGAGACCAACCAAGGAGTATTCCGGGAGTTCCTAACGCCATTCTAGTCCATTTCCAAAAGTCAAAATGGTCAATATGCCTTAAAATCAGCCCTTCTTTGAATTCAAAGTGGGCGTCAATCTTATTGAGCACTTTTCGACCTGTTCGAGAGAAAGAATAGGCGGCTTCCCAATGACAGGATCCTTTTCGATCATCAGCCTTGACTTGACTGAAGGTAAGTGAAAAATTCTTGGCACTAACGGCTAACATATGCCACATGGCTTTGGCTTCTTTTCCCTTTAAACTTTGAAAGGCCGGGTCGCTGAAAGTCACTTCTTCATGGTAACAACTTTGCATGGTTTGCCAGTCTTTTTGTTGAAATGCAGTGTAAAACTTTTCAATAAGTTGTTCGTGTTGGTTCATAACTTTCCTTTGGTGGATCGCCCGATCCGTTCGTTGATCAATTGTTTTTCAGAATCTGAAATATCAATTACATTGTAGCTAGTTATCCTAGACTGATTCTTAAAAATATGAAAATAAAACTGCTTTTAATATTGTCCGTTGGCTTGGCAAATGGATTGATGGCTCAGTCATTCAATAATCTTCCTGTCAACACTCAAAAGCCACCGCTTCACGGTAAACATTGGATGGCGATCACTGGAAAGCCACTGGCCGCTACAGCAGGAGCTATGATTTTTAATAAGGGCGGCAACGCGGTGGATGCCTCATGCGCTATGCTGGCAGCAACATGTACCATGTGGGATGTGCTGAGCTGGGGCGGTGAGACCCAGGCGCTGATATACAATCCTAAAACAAAAAAAGTAATTGCCATCAATGCGCTGGGTGTTGCGCCCACAGGAGCTACTGCAGATTTTTTCAAAGGAAAAGGGATGAAGTATCCACCCGAGTTCGGGCCGTTGGCTGCCGTGACGCCCGGCACAGCAGGTGGACTGATGACCATGTTGGCGGAGTATGGCACCATGAGCCTTAAAGAAGTGCTCGCACCAGCTATGCAACTAGCTGAAGGGTATCCCATCGAAGCCCAAACTGCCAATTCAATTGAGCGGGGTAAGGAAGAAATAAGGAAGTGGCCGTACTCTAAAAAAGTGTTCCTCACTCATTTAGGCGAAAAGAGAGAAGCTCCCGATGCAGGAGAAATATTTGTGCAGAAGGATCTGTTGGCAACCCTTCAAAAACTAGTTGAAGCAGAGCAGCTGGCTTTTAAAAAGGGAAAGGATAGGAAGACGGCCATCTATGCAGCCTATGATCGATTTTATCGGGGTGATATTGCCAAGGAAATAGTAAGAGGCAGTCAAGAGCAAGGTGGCTTATTCACCGAAGCCGATCTGGCAAATTGGAAAGTAAAGATTGAGGAACCGTTAATGACGAACTACCGCGGCATTGAGGTTTATAAATGTCAACAATGGACGCAAGGACCAGCCATGCTACAGACACTCAACATTCTGGAAAATTACGATTTGAAAGGCATGGGGTATAATTCAACAAAATACATTCACACGGTTTATCAAGCCATGAATCTTGCTTTCGCAGATCGTGACTTTTACTATGGCGACCCCGCGTTCGCACCGGAGGAACCCATGAAGGGACTTCTTTCCAAGGAGTATGCGAAGGAACGGATGAAATTGATCAACCCAGAGATGAATGATCCAAAAATAGGCCCTGGAGATCCATATCTACTGGACGGGAAACAAAACCCTTATCAGGACCTACTTTCGAAGTGGGGTAAAAGTCAAGCTTTTAACTCGACCCAAGTGAACCCTCTCGATGAAAAGTATTTGGAATCGTTTACGGCAGGTACCACTTCGGTAGAGGCTGCTGACAAAGAAGGTTGGGTGGTTTCAATTACGCCTAGTGGAGGGTGGGTGCCTGCTTGTATTGCAGGTAATACAGGAGTGGGTATGAGCCAACGGATGCAGTCATTTGTGCTGGACGCCAAAGAGAATCCGTTTAATGTGGTTGAACCGGGTAAGCGCCCTCGTGTTACATTGACACCGAGTTTAGCTCTTAAAGATGGGAAGCCATTCTTATCATTTGCTAAGCAAGCTGGCGATGAACAAGATCAATTACTTATTCAGTTCTTTCTTAACATCGTTGAGTTTGGGATGACCGTTCAAGAAGCGTGTGAGGCGCCAAGTTTCAAAACGCTCCAGATGTATTCCAGCTTTGGCGATCATGAAAAAGTTCCGGGAGGATTGACCTTGAACAATGCAATGCCGGCATGGGTGAGAAAGGATCTAAGCCGCATGGGCTACAAGCTTTCCTACCAGGAGCGAACAAGTGGTCCGATCAATGCTATTTGGTTTGATTGGAAACACGGTAGCTTCTGGGGCGGAAGCAGCAATCATGGTGAAGATTATGGAATCGGCTGGTAGTTGTACCAGTCGAATCAGCTTATTGTAGGCTAGTAGGCTCTATCCACAGAGCCTGATCCGTAAACCTTCTTAGTTAGGTTTTTCGTATTGCCCTTGTGTTTAAGCACTCCGCTACCAAGAACGGTCGCGTCTAAGCTATTGGAAACGGTTAATTCACAGCTCCCAGATCCACTCATTTTTACTTTCGCGCTTTCCAGTTCACATGAAAAAGCGGTTACACTTCCACTGCCGCTCATGCTTATATCATTCGCTGTTGCGTAGCCTTTCAGTGCCACGTTTCCTGATCCGCTGACTTCTGTTTTGAGATTGTTTCCTTTGATGTCCAGATCGATTGTGCCACTTCCGGCCACACCTAGACTTAGGTAATCTGATGCGATAGAGTTTTCAGAAATAATTTTCCCGCTTCCATTCACTTGCAACTCGGATACATTCTTTACACTCACCATCAACTTCATTGTGGGCTTCAATTTAATATCATCAATTTTTGCCCAAATACTTTTGTTGGGAGCATCGGGTTTTCGCTCTACATTAATCATCAACACACCGTTTTCAACTTTAATGGTAGTTAGTTCGTAGATCTCTGTTAAGGCTTCAACGTTTACCTCTTGCTTGTTTGTTTGCTTGAGGTATACTGTGTAGTTAGAATTTACATAGATGCTCTTAAACTCCGGCAGTTCGAGTGTTTTCTTAGTTGTTTGAGAAAAGGTAAAAGAGGCTATCGATAACAGTAGCAACGTCATTAAAATGATTACAAACAAAGAGTTAATCCTTTTCATAAGTGGGTTTACTTGAGCTGAAAGTTGCATTACAGTATTCATACAATGGGTGGTTGTTTCGATAAAGATACTAAGAGTGCGACAAAATGCCGTTGGAGGCAGATATTATTCTATTCAACGATATGCTAATCGCGCTTTTTGCCTTTGAAAATGGCTCTGAAAACTAGGATAAAGGCAAAAAGACCAATACAAAGCATGAGCAACACTCCCGGACTTACTAATTTAACTGCGTGCATAATTTTAGGTTATTTCAATTTGTTTTGAGTACTACGGACGGCAGTTTACTAAAACTTTATCCTAACCTGAAATCTAACATCGTTTCGGGTATTTCCCATAATTGACTCCCCATTTGATCCAGTAACATCTCGATCAGTAAATCGTGTTTGTGCCCACCGAACCCAGAAATCGATTTTTTCAGAGAGCCGATATTGAAGTAATAGAAAATGCCGAACTCCGCGACCGCTATAGGCAGGAAAGGTAAAGGCAAGCCAAACATCTTTTTCATATACATAAAGCCGATTGTCAAAGTCATCCGTATCAAACAAAACATACCGACCTGAGATCGAGAATTTCCGCCAATCGAGTGACGCGTCCTGCATGACTGCAACACCTTGCGTGCTTTTCCCGGAGAAATCAAAAGTGCTGAGTTGTGCTCTGCTTCTAAAGCTAAGATAGGGAGTGGCACTATAATCGAGGTTAACCCAATAGTTTCTTTTAATACCAAGGTCTGTCAGATACAAATTCACATCTGCGCTGGTATTGCGCTGCCTGATTTCTTCGCGTGCTTGTAAAAAGAAGGAAATAGTTTTAGACGGTTTGTAGTTGAACCGGATCAACCATTCACTTCCTTCAGAAGGTGCATAGTTCCGGAATTTTAACCAGGAAAACTGAAAAAGATCTACATATCCGGCCAGGGAGTACTTTTTGCTAAAGGAATACTTCCAACCCCAATAAAAACCGGACTCATTTTGGGCAATTGAGTTTTCAGCCAAGGCATTACTGTAAAAGCTATAAAAGTTACGATCAAACTTTCGATAGAGCATCGAGATATCAAGCTTCGGGGTTATGCTTGCCAAGATCCCCGCTACAAGCGCCTGCCCATGCTGAATGGTTTGCACAAACTCACTAAAAATGGACACGTTGTTGATCGAATAGTTTAGAAACGCTCCGACATTTGTATTGTCACTTCCCTTGAACGAAAATTGATTGTATTGATTTTCTTTTCTAAAAATCGGAATGCTGAACTGAGTAGTGTGAAAAATTAGTCCTGCATCCAGCGATTGGTTTTTGTAGTTCGCCACTACTGCCAGATTGTTTTCGGTCAAACTATTTCGGTTTGCAAGTTCGGACGGGGTGCGGTGAAGCCCTGAAAAGCTAAATGAGGACATTACATTTTGAATGGTGTCTTGCACGTTGCCATCGCGGGCACGCGAAGATAGCATCGTGTGAAGGGTGAAATTTTTAGCCGGCTCATAAGTCATGGCAGCCCCTCGAAAATAACCGGCTTCATAAATGGACGTGTAAGGAAGGAATCCCAGGTTGCTTCTTCGGACAGTTGTAACAGCCTCCCCATTCTTTCCAATTCCGAATACAGATCCCAGCGCGATGCCTTGGCCAAATTGCGCTTGGTAGTCGCCCACAATCAGATTTTTTATTTTTTGTTTATTGACGATCTGTGCATGAAAAGAAATATAATCGAAACCGTAATACTTTTTTGAAGCGTTCCAGGTAATATTCTCGCCAGCATCTTTTTCCAGTGTGAACCCCAAACTAAAATCACCAGGCCTGCTAGTACGAAAACGTGCGTAGAAGTTTCCTGACGAGCCAGCATACCTTCGACTACTATCCGTTTCGTTTGCATAACCTTGCTGCTCTTCTAGTGTTTGTGCGTACCGAAGCAATAGATAATTATTTTTTTCACCGGCTATCCGTTGGAAAATGCTTTTGTCCAATACTGAACCCCCTTCAGTGACTTTGACAAACGGGACAAGTTTTAAGAAAAGCTCTTTTGTAAATCCTTCGATATTTTGAAGTTCGTATACGGAAAGCAGTTGACCCGTTTTCTCACGATAGCTGACAAAAGAATTGATTTGATTTGGGCTTAGTATATAGAACGAGGCCAGTTGTTCTTTGGTAATTCGATTTAAGTCTATTGGATTTGCGATGAGTTGCAGATAATTCTCGTAAAGGTCTTGATAGTCAATATCTAAATCTTGAGTGGCAAAAATCTCATCAACAAGAGAGGAGGGGTCTACCTCTTTACGGGGATAGTCTTGGGCGTACGACTTTGTAGCGATGAAAAAGGACAAGCCGATGAAAAAAATACCTCTTTTCATTTTGCATCCTTTGAGGCAATCAAATACGTAGCGGATGCTTGGTGGGCAGCTCCTGAAAATTGACCAAAACGAATGCCATAGTCTATTTTTAATTTGTTTTTGCAGAAGCCTAATCCGAAGAAGCCGGCTTGAGGATTTACTGCATAACCTGTTCTGAAAAACAGATTTTTGTAAACGGAATATTCGATACCCGTCCGCCAAGTGGGTTTGTAGTCGATATCTTTCTCTAGCTCAGTAGCTATAAACACTTTTTCACTGGGCTTTATGCCGATGCCAACTACCAATCTGGTCGGCAGTTTCTCTCCATCGCGTGTTTGTAGCGATGATTGTGTTACATTATTGATATAGGCACCAATAGTAATCTGTTCGGTTAGTTCAGTGATTCCACCAAAGTCAATGCTGAAGGCGTTTTGTATTCCAAAACCTTCGGCTCGGTATTGGATGTAATTGAGTTTGATACCAAGTGAAGTAATTCCGAATTGATTGCCAACTCCCAAAGAAACAATTTGTTCGCTATAGATCGCATCACCAAATCGGAACATACCTAGCCCAGCATTTGCCCAGCGTAAGGGAACGTTAAATACTGCTGCCATTCGATTAGCACCTACTAAAGCAGGAACAGCTTCATAAGCGAACGCAGTACTTGGTTGTTGGGTTTTTCCGAGGGCACCAACGTTGCTGAAGAGCGCCCATTCGTCTTTAAATGTAGAAGACGCATAGCCCATGCCCGCTTGCCGAGCTCCCATCAAAGTCGAAACACTCTGCCCTTTGGATGGGCCAGCTAGAACGAAAAACACCAAAATGAAGATAGCGACTCTCAATCTGATCTTGATATCAGACTAAATATAAGAATTCTCTAAAATTCTTTTTTCAAATTGAAGAAGAACCCTTGGGTTGCTTCGCGGGTAAAAGTGTATTCCAACCGAAAGACTACATCGTAAGGCAAAACAATATCCAGACCAGTTCCGGCACCAGCCAGCAGTTTGTCGCTTAGACGAGTGTTTAGATTTTTCTCCTCATAGTTAATATAATTGTGAACGTAGCCGAAGTCGGCAAAAACCTTCCAGAAAATAGAAAACGGTACATGCT
>JABFSY010000087.1 GCA_013140395.1 Cyclobacteriaceae bacterium | reverse complement strand
CTCTTTGTTGGTAAATACTTCCGGGTTGTTGCTGCGGTGTTCGCTACGCAATTCTTGTACTGCCATGCTCAAGATCTCTTCATCGGGCTCGTCCAATTTCTTTTTGATTTCCAGATTTTTCGAAAAGATGATGGCGCCCTCTTTGATCTGTAAGTAATTGATGAACGCATCCGTTTCGCTACTGGCAATCGTGACTACATCAATATCCGTGAGTTTGCGGTTTACTACGAGTGACTTAGTTTGGAAATTTTCAAGTTTCTCCAGTTTGAATTTATAAAAGCCTGCTTTTTCAAATTCAAGTTGTTCAGCGGCCAACTTCATTTGACTAGCAAAATATTCTTCCACAATACTAAGGTTGCCTTTTAAAATATAGCGTGCCTGAGCTATTTCTTCATTGTACACGGATTCTGCCTGCAGTCCTTCGCAAGGGCCCTTGCAATTACCTATGTGAAACTCGAGACACACTTTAAATTTTTTCTCTTCAATGTTTTCGTTTGAAAGAAGGAGCGAGCAGGTACGGATGGAGTACAATTGTCTCACTAACTCCAGCACACTGTTCATGGCGCCCACACTGGAATACGGCCCAAAGTATTCGCCCTGTTTCGCGATGTATTTACGGGTAGAAATGATTCGTGGAAAGCGCTCTTTTAAAATGCAGAGATAAGGAAACGTTTTATCGTCTTTGAGTAAGATGTTGTACTTCGGCTGATTTTGTTTGATCAGATTATTTTCAAGCAGCAGCGCGTCAAATTCTGTATTAGCTAAGGTGTATTCAAGTTTAATAATTTCTGAGACAAGCTTCTCAGTTTTGCGATTGTATTGCGATTGCTTGGTGAAGTAACTGGATACGCGTTTCTTCAAACTTTTGGCCTTTCCGACATAAATCAGTACGCCCTCCTTGTTGTAGTACCGATAGACACCGGGAGAATCGGGAAGAGAAGTTATTTGATCTTTCAACATAGTTAAAGATTCAAAGTTCAAAATTGAAGATGAGGTGAAGGAGGGCCTTGAATCTTGAATTTTGAATAATTAATTTTTAATGTCCCACGGTTTCTCATCTACCTTTCGGACCGAGTCGGGCAGATCAGAATTTTTGCTGCAGTCAAACGAAACATCTACACCACTGCTTGGTCGTTTGAAAAAGCCTTTGGCAATGCCGGTCTTAGGGTCAGCATATGTTTTCACCATAAATTTATCCCAGATAGGACGTGCTGTTTTTCCACCTTGCCCAAATGCCCAGGAAGGGAAGCGAATACCTCGCTCATCCCCGCCTACCCATACGCCTGTCACCAAGTTATGAGTTACGCCCATGTACCAGCCATCAGATGCGTCATTGGTGGTTCCTGTTTTTCCTCCAATTTCATTGTCCACACGCAAATCATAAGTAAGACCCTGTGACGTGCCACCTCTCTCTTCAACTCCACCTTTTAACATGTAGATCATCTTGTAGGCGGTCTGCTCATTAATAGCCTGCTTTGTTTTAGGTACAAAATTTTCAATGACATTTCCATTTTTATCTTCAATTCGTGTGATAAAAAAAGGTTGTGTATTAATTCCTCCATTCACGAAAGTGCTGTATGCTCCCACTAGCTCAAACAACGAAACATCACTTGTGCCAAGGCATAGTGATGGCACCGCATCCAGTTCACTTTCAATTCCAACCCGATGAGCAAATTCGACTACGTTCTCAGCTCCAAGTGCTTGCATCATTTGTGCAGTGATAGAGTTTTTTGATTGAGCCATAGCTTGGCGAATAGTCATCTCTTCTCCAAACCCTTTGTCACCCTCCGCATTGAAGGGATACCAATCAGGTTGACCTTCTATCTTAAACTGTGGTGAGATATCTTTCAGTTTGTAACAAGGAGAATAGTCAGATTCCATTGCGAGTCCATAGATGAAAGGCTTAAATGTAGATCCGGGCTGCCGCTTCCCTTGCTTCACGTGATCAAACTTGAAGTACTTGTGATCAATACCTCCTACCCATGCCTTGATATGACCTGAGTTGGGATCCATCGCCATCATTCCGGTCTGTAAAAAACGCATGTGATAATCCAATGAATCCATACTGCTGAATAGCGTGTCTCGATCGCCTTTCCATGAGAATACACTCATGGGCTTTTTCAGCTTTAGCATAATTTTTAGAGAGTCGGAATCTTCTCCATATTTATCCGCATAGATCGAATAAGCATCTGTCTTTTTAATTCGCTTTTTCAAAAAGTCCTTGATCTCACGACCATCTTCGTCCGACCAAGGATTGCGATTGCGCCTTTTCCATTCCTGGTAAAATTGTCCCTGCAGCACTGCCATATGTTCTGCCACCGCTTCCTCCGCATATTTTTGTAGACGGCTGTCAATTGTTGTGTAGACTTTTAATCCTGCGTTATACAAATCAATTCCTCTCGCATTGCAATATTGCTGGAGATAGTTGCTTAGCACCGTGCGGAAGTAAGGAGCTAATCCTTCGTTTTGATTTTGAACACTATAGTTAAGTTCGATGGGCAAACTCTTGATGGAGTCAAACTTCTCCTTCGTGTTTATTTTATAACCATGTTTATAAACTTTATACAAAACTTCGTTTCGCTTTCTCAGCGCATTGTTGGGGTTGCGCTTTGGATTGAAGAAAGAGGGAGCTTGTAACATGCCTACCAGGATTGCGGATTCTTGTAAGTTGAGGCTATCGGGTTCTTTATCAAAATAGGTTTCTGCCGCCACTTTTATGCCAAAGGCATTGCTGCTGAAATTACTTGTGTTGAGATACATGGCAATGATCTCTTCCTTAGTAAAGTTTTCTTCGAGATTGATAGCAATAGCCCATTCTTTTGTTTTTTGAATAATCCTTCGCGGATACTTGCCCAACCCTGCCAGCAATCCATCAAGCCCCTTATCAGGGTTGAGTGTGTAGAGGTTCTTGGCAAGTTGCTGAGTGAGGGTACTGCCGCCTCCGGCCGGATTGAAAGTAATCAACCCTTTGAATACACGAAAAAAGGCGGGTAGATCAAGTCCGGAGTGATCATAAAAGCGATGATCTTCTGAGATTAAAAGTGTATTAATTAAATCTTCCGAAAGTTCTTCATAGTGTACCTGACTACGGTTGTAGCGAAAATAGCGTCCAAGCGAAACGCCATCTGCTGAGAGTACTTCTGAAGATAAATCATTGTCTGGATTTTCGATTTCGGCCAAACTAGGCATACCTCCAAACAAACCAAAAAGGTCGGCCTTTACGGACAAAATATAGAGAGGAAAGCCAAGGAAAAAACAAAGGAACGCGATCCAGACGTATTTGATTGCCTTGGGTATCCAGGGTTTCTTTATCTGAAACAGTTTATTGATTTTGTTTTTGATAGTTTCGGTTGAAGAACGTGAGGTACTCATCGAGTGCTTTGGTTCGGTAGAAGGTTTGGAAATTATCTTTAGTGATTACAAAATTATAGAATTTATAGTTGGAAAATGGCTTTGCGATCGACAGTTGGGCGAGAAACTTGTCGTAATAACTGAGTGCTGTTTCGCGGTCGGGGAACTCGACAACCATGGTGACCAACTTCTCATCATTCAATGCCAGGTTGCTGGTCGTTAATTTATACTTTGCCCACTGCGTTTCATTGAATTTTTCCAGCGCATCCACTACTGTGTTGGTGATTCGGTCACTGGTGGTATATAATGTAACAAAATAGTGAATACCCTCCACGTTTGCACTATACCGAATTCCTTTTGCCTTCTCCAGTTTTTCCAGCAGTGCCTTTGAAGCGGCCAACAACTGTTCCGCGTATGCTTTAGTCGGCTCAGCCGGGTAGCGCTTGATAAAACTCTCCAGCTCGAATTGATAACGAGTGACGTCCTCCGTTTTGCCGGTAATCAATACCTTCAATAATTCAAGCTGAGGAGTAAATCCTGTTTCTCCCACTTGCAGGGCTTGACTTATTTTTTCTTGAGCCTGTCGCAGATTGTTTTGTTGAAAATAACGGTATGCTTCTTTGTAAATCAGCTTTTGTTTTTCGGCTGCGACACTTGTTTCTTTTAGATAGTTTGGATTCACCAAAATTTTAGCAAACGTTGAAGTAGGATAGGTTTCTGTCAATTGTTTTGCATAGGTAGCAGCTTTCTCTGAATCCGTATCCCGGTGGATGAGATAGAGTTTGTAGAGTGCTTCTGGTCTAAAATCAGAT
>JABFSY010000309.1 GCA_013140395.1 Cyclobacteriaceae bacterium | reverse complement strand
ACTCAAATTAGTAGGTTTTCTTATATCTATCTACACGGAATTTTGCCGAAAGCAATCAACTACGAGCTTGAAACAAACAAGACAAAGATCAGTGATTTAGTATTGGTGTTTGACATTCAATATATGCCAAAAGACTCTTTTGGCAGCGCACCCTAGACTATCTTAGGTTCTCAATCAGGTCGACCATTCGTTCATACTGTTCTTTGGAGTGTGCCGGGAAATTGGCGAAACGCAATTGTGATTTCTTTTTCTCTCCATAGCCCTCGCCCGGGTTAAAGCCGTGTTCAGATAAATAGTTGCTGATTCGAATTGAGTGCTCACCGCAATCAGCTACAATAACTGTTTTAGACTGCGCTGACTCATCTTTTACAAAAGCAGACATCAATGGATGAGCCCTTAGTGCTTGGTACAAGATGGCTGCTTTGTAGTCTGTCTCCTGACGGATCTTTTTGATGCCAATTCGAAGGAAATCCTCCACTACACAACTCAGTAAGTAGATGCCGAGCACGTTTGGCGTTTCGGTCGTTTGGTTTTTGAGTGCATTCAAAAGCAGCGTGGGGAGATTGTGATAGGACCCAATGGAAATGCCTCTTGCCAATAGTGATTCTGCCTTTTCGATGCATCTAGGATTGACAGCCCACACGCCTAATCCTGCAGGCATACCAAATCCTTTTTGGACAGAGAAAAAAACGGAATCAATTTGAGAATAATCCAACGCGGGGTATGGCATAGAAGAAACGGCATCCACAACAATTAGCGCTTCACTGTTTTTTTCTCGTACCTCTCGAATGAAGTCATTGGTTAGTGATACTCCCGTACTTGTTTCATTTTGAGTGATCGCAATTAGTTCTGTGCCATAGTTGGTAATGGGTATCGATGAAAAGTTTTGCCCAAGAGGAGCATCCATTTTTTGGGCGTGCTTTCCCAGTTGCTTGGCAATTTCAAAATAGCGGTTTGAAAAAGCACCGTTGACAAGGTGCATGGAAGAGTTCTCTACCAAGTTTTGAATTGATTTTTCCCAGACTTCAGTAGCGGAACCGGTAAAGAAAATAAAATAGTCTGTAGGAATGCCCAACAATTCTTTCAGACCCTCGGTTGCTTTCTGAAAATAAGATTCAAATGTTTTGCTACGATGAGAAATAGAAGTAATTCCCTCCTTGAAGGCATGTCGTGCGTGATCGGGAACAGTATAAAAAAGTTGTGATGGCCCGGGAGTGAGATTAATATTCATGTTCACTTAATTGAGGCGCAAGTTAAAATCAATCATACTGACAATCATCATTTATCCGCTTAATTCGACTCAAAATTTGAACACAGTTGGCACCACTCTCCTTGGGAGCCCAGAAACGCTATTGAACAAAATAGAATTGATCAGTTTATTGAGAAACGAACAACATTTATGTATTTTTGATTCATAATTCCCACTTGGATTTGGGACACGTTTGCTGAACCTAACAATTATACAATACCGGGTAAAGCTGTCGGACAAAATCAGGCCTCATCCGTGTAAAACGGACCTCGCCCAAAAAGCAGGTTAACAGTGGAAGATCGCGACCAGATAGCAGCCCAAAACTTGTCTTTTATGGGGTTCAGAAACCACCACCAAATCCAGTGGGTTTTATTTTTTTTGACTTAGTACAAGACTCTGAATTTGATCGTATTCTCGATCGCTCGCATCTCTTTAATCATTTCTTTGTTGTATTCTTTATTGATGTCGGTGATTACGTATCCGATTTGCTCGTTCGTTTTTAAATACTGTCCCACAATGTTGACTCCATTGTCTGCCAAGATATGGTTGATTTTAGCCAAGATTCCAGGAACGTTGTTATGGATGTGAATCAAGCGATGCGCATTCTCTAGGATAGGCAATGTTAGATTGGGGAAGTTTACGCTGTTGCTGGTACTGCCGGTATTGATGTAGTCCATCATTTTTCCGGGAACAAAATTACCGATGTTCTCCTGCGCTTCAGAAGTACTTCCTCCAATATGCGGGGTAAGAATCGTATTTGGAAGTCCTCTCAATTCAGATATGAACTCTTCATCGTTACTAATGGGTTCATAAGGGAAAACATCCACCGAACAGCCGGCAACAGTACCATTTAAGATACTTTCCCTTAGTGCTTTCACATCAACCACATGGCCACGACTGAGATTCAGAAAAATCACGCCCTTCTTCATGGCCTTGAATTCAGCGGCTCCAATTAAATTAGCATTCGATTCTTTTCCGTCTACGTGAAGTGTGATAACATCGGCTAACGCCAAAAGATCCTTCAGCGATTTACATTTGGTTGCATTTCCCAGCGCTAATTTCTCTTCTTTGTCATAATAGTAAATCTTCATGCCCAGATTCTCAGCTATCACCGACAGCTGTGCGCCAATATTTCCATAACCAATAATGCCTAGTTTTTTTCCACGGATTTCAAAACTGCCCTTTGCCGACTTATCCCACTTCCCTTCGTGCATTTTTGTGGATTTGTCGATGATGCCACGCATCAACAAAATCATTTCGGCTATAGCTAACTCCACTACTGATCTGGTATTACTAAACGGTGCGTTGAACACAGCCACTCCTTTTTTAGTAGCCGCTTTCAAATCTATTTGGTTGGTGCCAATGCAGAATGCACCAACGACCATTAGCCGGTTAGCGTTTTCCAGGACTTTAGCCGTAACCTGGGTCTTTGATCGAATGCCCAACACGGAAACGTTTTTTATTTTCTCGCATAGCTCGTCCTCATCTAATCCGGCTGGGTAAGTCTCTACATTAAATCCTTCCGCTTTCATCAGTTCAAGTGCTACCGGATGAACGTTCTCCAATAGGAGTACGTTGATGCGATTTTTTGGGTAGGAGATCGTTGTATTCAATTTATTTAAATATAGAAATTCGTCCAGACTAGGGGTAACGTGGTCGGCCTTGCTGAGAACGCTTTCCCGCTCAATGTTTTCGGTAAAAGCAAAGAACTTATTTGCCAGGCCGGCATGTTTGATCTCATAATCAGTATAACCATCACCAATGACATAAACATCTCCGTTTAAATTAAGTCTTTTCAATTGTTCTACTTTGCCGTTGTTGGCAGAGAGTGGGTTGGTAAGGTCAAACCCAATTACTTTTTCTAATTCATCAAAGATAAACTCATTGGCTAAAATGTTTTCGGACTTGATGCCAAATTCTGTGACCACGGGCTCGATGAATTCACGAAAGCCATTCGAGATGATGTATATATTGTCAGCGTAGGTGGTAAAAAAATCTTTGTTTCGTTTGAATGATTCAGAAACCACGAGTTTGAGTTGCTTAACCAATGGCGCGAGATGTCTTTTTTCAGGTTGTAAAATACTAAGTCGTTTTTCAATTGACTCACGCAAGGAAATTTTCCCCTCCATTCCCAAGTTTGTGATTTCAAAAATCTGCCTCTTTATGTCCTCACTATTGGGGTGTTCTCTTACAATGATTTCTGCTAACACGTCAAATGCTTCCACTTTTGTGAAGGTGCTGTCAAAATCAATTACGAAGTACTTATTGGTCGTCATCTGTTAATGTCTAAATGTAAAACGAATCAACGGTAGATAGTGAACCTTCAGAGTAGCCTATTGATGGAAGGTGGTTTGCACCGTTAATGGCGTAGCCGTACATGGTTTAAAAAAACAAGTGCGCAATTTAGTGAGATTCGATGATCGGACGGCAACATTGATCAATTTCACGGTATTTTAAATTTCTGTAAATTTGCCCCTACCCAGAAAACAAAGAGGTTAAGAAAGATGAATCTATTGGAGTTTGAAAAACCTATCGCTGAATTGGAAAGTAAATTGGCAGACATGAAGCAACTCTCGGACGATAGCGATGAAAACGTTACCAAAGCCATACAAGCGTTAGACAATAAGATAACTGAATTGAAGGAGGAAACCTTTGAAAACCTAACTGGTTGGCAGCGAGTTCAGCTGTCCCGTCATCCTGATCGCCCTTATACTCAAGACTATATCTACGAGATCACCACGGATTTCATTGAGCTCCATGGTGACCGAAATGTGGCAGATGACAAGGCCATGGTTGGGGGGGCTAGGGACAATTGAGGGGCAGACTTTCATGATCATTGGCCAGCAAAAGGGTAGAAATACGAAGCAACGTCAGATGAGGAACTTTGGAATGGCTAACCCAGAAGGCTATCGAAAGGCACTT
>JABFSY010000367.1 GCA_013140395.1 Cyclobacteriaceae bacterium | reverse complement strand
GCGTTCACCTTCTTCGTCTTTTCTAGTGCTTGCTTGATCACTTTCGAGATATCGCCAAAAACAGCAGCGTCATCCATCGCCACCTCACTCTCCATGAAGTAGGCAAACACACGCGCCATTCCACAGTTGGCAATAAAATCCGGAATGATTGAAAATTTTTCATCGGCATAAAGCCCAGTTGACCCAAAGAAAATTTCCGGATCTGCAAATGGCACATTGGCACCACACGAGAACACTTCTACTCCAGAAGCTATCATCCGATCGACTTGTTCCTTTGAGACCAGCCGTGAAGCCGCTGCAGGTATAAACACCTCAAACTCTAAATCCCAGATCATTTTATTCACCGTTTCAAAGCTGAGTAATTGATCGGTGACCAGTTGATTTCCTTTCCGGTCTATCACTAACTGACAAATCTCTTCATGTGTAAATCCTTTTTGATTGATCAGCCCACCTTCACGTGTCAGGATGCCCACAATTTTTGCCCCTTGCTGAGATAAATAAAATCCTGCTGCCGCGCCTACGTTGCCCCATCCCTGTACCACTACACGCTTGCCCTCCGCAACATTTGTGGAGGAGGGTTTGCCCTTTCTATTTTCGCCCCAGAGTTCATAATAATGCTTTACCGCTTCAGCAACACCATAGCCTGTGCACATGTCAGCCACGGTGTATTTTTTCGCCAGCGAGGGCGTAAATCTTTCATCTTCTATCACCTTTACCACGCCTTGCCGCAGCTGACCAATGCGATTTACCTTCTGTGGCTCACTGGGTTTATAATGCCCTGTAAAAACGCCTTCTTGCGGATGCCAAATGCCTACATCTTCTGTGTGGGGAATTACTTCATGAATCTCGTCCACGTTCATATCGCCACCGGTTCCGTAGTAATACTTTAACAAAGGCATTACAGCCGTGTACCACCGATGCAACACTCCTGCTTTGCGCGGATCGTTGGGGTTGAAGTTGATTCCCGATTTCGCACCTCCAATGGGTGGACCGCTTACCGTGAACTTTACTTCCATCGTTTTAGCCAGCGATTCTACTTCCCGCTTGTCAAGACCCGCGCGCATCCTGGTGCCTCCACCTGCAGCGCCACCCCGCAACGAGTTGATGACTACCCACCCTTCGGCTTCTGTCTCAGTATCTTTCCATTCAAATACAATCTCGGGGCGTTTGTTTTCAAACTTTTGAAGCAGCTCTTTCATCGTAGGGTAACTAGTTGGAGCGCAAATATAAGGTATCCGATTGCACGCGACATAAACCCTATGCTAAAGGCAGTTTCGCGCGAACATCAAATGGGGATTGGCTAGCTTTGTAAAAACGAAAAGCATCTTGAATTTAGTTATCGACTTTGGCAACACGCGGATAAAAACAGCCTGCTTTGAGCAAGAAAGCTTGTTGAAAAAGAACATTTTTAACGATGCAGAAGAGCTCCAGGCAGCATTTGCCAATACTGTATTTGAGAATATTCTAATAAGCTCGGTGAACCAAACGGGCGAAGAAGCCACGGCAAAACTGCAAACGTCCGGCAAGAAGTCGGTTCTCCATCATCAGCTTCCCCTGCCCATCCAACTTTTATATGCAACTCCGGAGACACTCGGTGTCGATCGCATAGCGGCAGCCTGTGGCGCGTTAGCCATTTTTCCAGGTAAAAATTGCCTGATCATAGATGCAGGCACCTGTATTAACTTTGAGTTCGTTGATGCGAATGCCAACTATCAAGGAGGAGCCATCTCGCCCGGTATCGAAATGAGATTTAAAGCCATGCATACGTTTACCGCGCGTCTGCCGTTAGTGAAATGGAATGATCAAGTGGGCTTGATGGGAAACAGTACTGAAAGCTGCCTTCAAAGTGGGGTATTGAATGGAATAGTGGGTGAAATAAACGGGGTGGCTGAACAGTATGCCAACAAATTCCCGGAATTGAAGATCATTCTTTGTGGAGGTGACGCTCCTTTTTTTGAAAACCAACTGAAACCCACCATATTTGCAGCCCCCGATTTGGTTTTGATGGGCTTGAACAGGATTTTACGCTACAATGCTTCATAAAAAAGGAATTTTCCTTGTCGTTTTATTACTAAGTCTCTTCCAATTGACCTCTGCTCAGGTTGCGAATAGCCCTTTTTCTTCTTTCGGAATAGGTGATCTGTACGGCAACTCTTTAGCTCAAAATCAGGGCATGGGCGGAATTGGAATCAGTAATCCTAGTTCGTGGTATGTCAATAATCAAAATCCGGCTCTATTGATCAATAACTATGTCACTACTTTTCACGGAGGCATGATGATAGAAAACAGGACCATCAAAGACGGTACCTCTTCACTACAAAACACGAATGGTAATCTTAACTATCTATTAATGGCGTTCCCTATTAAACCGGGACGTTGGACAACCTCAATAGGGTTAACTCCTTATTCGGGTGTGAATTACAAATTAACTGTGATCGAGCCAGTTGACGGAAGTTTAACCAGTACGGTACAAACAAGTAGAACCGGCACCGGGGGGATCAACCAGCTTTCTTGGGCAAATGGAGTAAAAATTAACAAATATGCAGCGGTGGGTGTGCGTGCCAATTATCTGTTTAGCTCCATCAATAACCAAGAGGAAGCTAAATTGCCCCAAACAATTTACACGCCCTTTTTAGAAGAGCGCAATTATGTGAGTGATATCAGTTTTTCTACTGGGCTATATCTACACAAAGATTCCCTATCGAAGAAAAATTACCAAGTCAATATTGGCGTAATCTATGATTTACAAACCACCGTTGGAACGCGAAGAACAATTCGCTTAGACACTCGCTCGGCCATAAATGGAAGTATCGTAGACTCTACAACTCTCGTAAACAATCAAGCTAGCTCCATTGTATTGCCCCAAACGCTTGGGGTTGGCCTCTCTTTTGGACGCCCTACTCACTGGATGATTGGCGCGGATGTCTCCTATCTTGATTATCAACAATTCAGGGGATTCACGGGGCAAGCAACGGACACAAGAACCGGCATAAAGAGTGCGTTTGGCCTCGAAATAATGCCCAACCAAACAGGTGTTAGTAGCTACCTGAGGAGAATGACCTATCGGGCTGGATTAAGCTACGATCAGTATCCTTATTTGGTGGCCGGTAACCAAGTAAACGATTTTGGTGTTAATTTTGGCGTCTCTTTGCCAGTAGCTCGAATTTCGACTATTGATTTTTCGGTCAAAATTGGCAGCAGAGGCAGTATTGTAAAGAACACGATTGAAGAGAACTATTTTAAAATTTATCTTGGCATGACTTTTAATGATAATTGGTTCATTAAGAGAAAATTTGATTAACTCTAAAAACGATGACGAACATGAATTTGAATTTCAAAAAAGCAGGTTTTGCGTTGACTCTGTTGGCAATCACCTCCCTGACAGCTTGGTCACAGTGCAAGGAATTGAAATGGCCTGAAAACAAACAAAAAGCAGAAGAGTGTGTCGCTATTTTTGGTGACGCAGTGAAGCAACAAAATTTTCGTGGTGCAACCTCTTCTATTCAATGGATGCTAACCAATGCACCAAACTGGAATACTAAATTATATGTGGACGCTGCAACAGCTTATGATGGCTTGGCGACTAAGGAAGCCGATGCCGTCAAGAAGAAAGTATTGGTAGACTCCTTGATGTTGATTTACGACATGCGTATCCAGAATTGCGGTGACGAAGTGAACGTATTGAATCGTAAAGCCGCGTCAAGCGCGAAATACAATATCAATAACAAAGAAAAATCAGCTGAGTTGTTGACCATGTTTGACCGCGTGTATGAGATCAGCGGCAATAATGTTAATGACAACAATCTGGAGGCCTATATGTCTGTGATATTCGCCAACTTTATCACGCAAAAGCCACTACCTCCTGCTCAAAAAACGCTTACCGAAGATTTGATCTTAGGGCGCTATGACAAATTGATTGGTGTAATCGAAGCTAAAATCAAAAAAGCTGAATCTGAGAATAAGGTGGGCGATGTGGAGAAATACAAAAAAATAAAGATCAACGTAGACGACAAACTGTCGAAGATGGTTACGATCAACTGCGCCTTTGTCAAGAAAAACTACGAGCCTCGCTTTAAACAAAACCCGACTGATATCGGCATGGCAAAAAAGATTTTCCAGTACATGTTAAATGACAAGTGCACGGACGATCCTCTTTGGTTAGAAGCTACTGAAGTGGTGCATAAAGCC
>JABFSY010000060.1 GCA_013140395.1 Cyclobacteriaceae bacterium | reverse complement strand
ATTGAATGGGATGAAAGTGCACAAGAAGAAGTAACCACAGAGGCACTCCACTACTTTCAATTGACTAATGATGGGAAACTTGAAAATGTAAACCCGCGCGAATACCCAGAAGTATCTGAACGCTTATTAGAAAAGGGAGAGCTAACAGATAAAACCAAAGAAGTACTTATGATTATGCGCAACGAGCCATTTGCTGTCTATGGCTATATTTTCAAGCACAAGTTTTTGAAAAGCCATTTTAGCAGCAAAGCATGGTACAACCCACAATTTAATAATGTAAGCGATCAGTTAAGTGAAATTGAAAAAGCAAACATTCAATTGATCAAAGAGGTGGAAGATTCGAAGTAAAGTCACGCTTTTTTCGTGCTTAGGCAAAGTTCCATCACATCATCATGCTATTTCGATGCATACACGATCTGATGATATTTGAGAATAGAATAAACTACTAAATCAAACACCCCTTTTATGAAGCCAATTCTTTACTCCTTACTTTTCCTGATAGTACTCAGTTGTGCGCCAGGCACAAAAGAAAAAGACCAACAAGATTCCGTGGCTCAAACAACCGATACGGTAGTCGTTAACCGCAACCTCAATCCTGCTTTTGCGACTGCTCCCGATTTTAGAACGCATTCCAAAAAGGTATATACAGAGGATGAGCGAGAATCCGTCATAATCACTTCGCTAGATTCTCTCTTCGCCCACTATTTGAAGCAAAAGTATTTTAGCATTGCCTCAGAGACTTTTGAAAAAAAGTCGTGGCATTTGGATGAAAATAAGCAACTTCGAATTATTACCACTGAAAGAGAAAACGAAACCGTGAACGAAAACTCAATCTATCTATTCAACAAAGGAAAACTAATTGCCTACTACCGTGATGTTGATATGGACGGTCAGGACACACAACGTAACAGAGAAAGAATAGCCATGAATAAATGCCCAGATTGTGGTGTCCGTTTTGATGTAACATCTAGTCAAATAGTCGTGAACACAGTGGAGGAGGCACGTGTGAATGAGTTAGCTAGTTACATCAATCAGGATTACAAAGAAGTTTTAGATTGGATTACTCAGGCTCCCATTCGCAGCATAGTGGGAAGCAATTGCATTTTCGAAAGAGGCAGCCCAAACAATGCTCGCTATATTGTAAACATGGAGCTGTATAGTAAGTTTATCAAAAATATAAATCGCTAGTGCTGGTTATCTTAAAATAAAAATCCATTCATAGCTATGAATAAAATCTACTATGTATCGTTCTTGGTAGTAACACTTAGCTGTTCCCCTGTTAAAAACAACGAGACGGCAGCAGAAAGCAAACAAACCATTGCATCAGATTCAGCAGCAACTCAGTTTGAAGAAATGAGCAACACCCCGTCTACAGACGAATCGGTTCAATCCTCATCGAAAGGCGAAACCGAGGAACCGTTCACTGGCATCACCAATAACTTTCCTGAAATGTCGATGACTACTCTCACCAGCGACTCTTTAGAGGTCGAGATTAACAATCGAATGGGGAAACTACTTCAGGCATACGATACAATGCAATATGCCACAGTTACATCAAGCTATTCTTGGGAAAGACCCTATTGTTATCCAAGTCAGGATGGCCCATGCATTATGGGGGTTGAGACAGAATCAGAAACGAAGAAATGGTTCTTTGATCAATACAATCAGCTTAGAGGATATTCAATAATATCTGGGGGCAATGAAACAACCCCCAGTTCAATTCTATATCTTTTTTCAAACGAATCGTTGATTGCCCTAAGCGAATATAGAGTAGATGATTCCGATGCCGGAACTTTTGTCGATCAGGTGCGAGCACTTGCTTCTTCTTGTCCCCGTTGCGGTATGGCCGCATCAACTTTTGTAGGTCAATTAAATGGAGAAGTGAAGTATTTAAATGAAAATGATTTAGCGGCTAAACAACAAGAATTTTATGAATCAATGCCCGAGTTAATCAGTATACTTAAAGCCGGGAGAAAAAAAGCAAAAGAAGATGGTGACGATTTTGTTTTTAGCGTCAATCGCACGAAAGCAGGAAATACCGAGGAAAAGTCAAAAGTAATAACCTATCCGGTCGAGTATAGGGTTACAAAAGACCTTTATCCAAATTTTATATCGAAGCAATGAAACAACTTATTCTTGCATTTCTGCTATTACCCATTTTGGTTAACGGCCAAGGCTTTCCTAAAAAGCCCACCAATTACGTAACCACCTATAATCCGTTCTACACAAACAAATCCTATTTAAGCAAAAAACAAGAAGAAGCACTCAATGCGAAGCTTCGTGCTTTTGAAGACAGTACCAGCAATCAATTATTCATCTACGTAACCGGTGGCCTCTACGCCAAAAATTTAGAAGACTACTCGCGCGAAATTTTTAATACGTGGGGCATCGGACAAAAAGGTAAAGACAATGGAATATTGATTGCCCTCTTTATAGATGATAGGAAGTTCAGAATTCAAGTCGGCTATGGTTTAGAAGCTGCGCTGCCTGCTGAATTGTGCAGGCAAATTCAAGATGAGTACATGGGGCCTCATTTCAAAAAAGAGAGTTACTATGAAGGCATCGATGCTGGTGTGGATCAACTGATTTATTACAGCCGTCATGAATACAAACCACCGGGCCCGCTTGAACAGATGCAAACTCCATTGATAGTCGCGTCATTAGCCGGACTTGTGTTGTTTGTTATCAATCTCTTTTCAGTAAAGAAATGGAACAATCAACCTAAACGAAAAAATAAATATCTTTTTCTAGGCATCCTATTTTTAGTAGCTCCCCTGGCGCTTACCATCGCTATCTTGTTCTTCAATGCAATTACGTCAGTTTACATATTGCTGCCTGCTTTCCTGGGAACCCTTGCGCAGTTACTGCTCTGTATGACCATTAATGACACAGATGAAATCAAATACGACAACGAATCAGATTCTGCCTATGAAAGAAGGATGCGTATGGAAAGAGATAGAGACCGAAGCAGCAGTAGCTCAGATGACAGTTTCAGTGGAGGCGGTGGTGGTAGTTCAGATAGGGGTGGCAGTAGCAGTAGTTGGTAGTTATTATTGAAAATTGTATTTATGAAAATAGAACACGGTTTACTTATGACTATTCTCATCATCTTTAACAGTTGCAATCAACGCAACACCAAAGGCGAAACGGCTGATAGCACTCAACTGGGAACGGATACAGTTGCTTCAAAAGCGGTAAATCCTATGGAAACGGTAATTGAACCAGAGCCAGCGCTTGTAATTCCTGACTCAGCCGCCAACGCATTGAATGCATTAGTGAATTCAAAATTTAATTCCCTGAGTCAAGATTCATCAAATTACTATAAAGTAGAGATGAAAGATTATTACGATGAGTACGAGGGGCAGGACGTAATGCAGAAATACACATGGTACTTTGATAAAGAATTCTCCGTTGTCTATATCAAATACAGCTATCAGAATGGCGCAATGTTTAAACCAGATGTTACAGAGTACATCGTGCGCAACAATAGTATTGCATGCACCATTGAAACCAGTTTTGTCCACGATGATGATAAATCCATTACCGTTTGGGATATCCAAAATGGTGGGGTAAAGCTAAACTGGTCAAGATCTTCCGAGAGAGTTGAATCCGTTGAACCTATTGCTGCCGATTACAGCAAAAAAAATCAAAACGTATTGGACGTGTATCTTAATGCTCTAAAAAGTACACTTGCTGATGAAGAAGAAACAAGAACTGATGTTGAGGTGATACACATTTCGATTCGGAAACCTAAACATGCTGGACTAGAAGATTATAAAGAAGTGATTATTCCGAAAGTGGTGTATGATAAGTTAAGACAGTAATTTTAAAAGCTGTATGAAGAAAATCCTACTCTTGATTTTCGCTACCACAATTTTCGCACAAGCGCAGGTAAGCAATTATGATTACCTCTACTTCTGCGACAAACTCATCATTGATATCAACAACTCCGTCCCGTATTTACAAGTGTTCTATGCCGACTTAACCGAATTCAAAAAGAAATCCAGTTTTCGATTCCGGTATTTTGATTCTTACAATTTCATACGCCAACCAGACGAAATCGCGTACACTAAAATCAAAGGCGGTTCCAATTCTTTGTTTAAAACAACAGCCAGCGAACTTTGGAATCGCTACAATCAATGCTATACGAAGAATGGAGAGATAGTCGCCTACATCCGCCTTGAGGAG
>JABFSY010000430.1 GCA_013140395.1 Cyclobacteriaceae bacterium | reverse complement strand
GTGTAAAACTTCTCCATCTTTTGGGAAACAGCCAGCGCAAACATCTTGTTCTTCAAGCCTCCTGGCACTTTAGCAGCATTGTAGTTGAACCCCGATAACTTTGCCAACGCATAATAGAGACCTCTAAAAACGTATGGATCATATTTAGGCCCATCGTATTTTGTATGAAACAGGTAACCTTGCATGGCTGTTAGGCCCGCCAGTTCTTTATCGTCAATCCCTTCTGACTTTGCTTCGAGGGATTGAGCAACAGTAAGAAAATACAAGCCGTTTGCTCTTTCAAATTCCTTTTTTGCAATCACGGTTTGAGCCTGTGCTTCCAAATTGGCTACCTTCTCTTTTTCGCCAGATTCAAGCGCCACTTTCTCTGCAGCAAGCGCTAGGCTGGCCTGCCTTAGAGCAAATTCTTTCGCTAAGCGAGTATCGGAAAGGGCTTTCTCCAATTGCGCATAACTCGCCTTTAAAAGCTTCTCTTGTCTTTCTACTTCTCGTGTCCGTTCTTCTGCAATCAAACGTGATTTCTCCGCGTCTTCTCGCGCAGCTACAGCTTTCTTTGTCTCTTGTTGAGCAAGTTCCTTGTCTTTTTGGGCTTGAATGTTATTTATCAATCCATATAAGAACATTCCTATAGAAAACAGAAGCGCAATACCTAATATGATGCTTGTTATTCTGGCTCTGCGCAGCATTCTGCGCTGGAGCATTTCCTGATTTTTGAGTTCCGCCTCAAACGTAATTCGGCTGGTATCCAAAAAGACGATCGCGCGCTCAAACGCAACGTCATACCTCTGTGCCCAGGCGCGTGAAGGGTTTTGTTTCTTTTGCCAGTTCAGCGCTAGCTGGAGATCGGGAGGTCTCCACAAACTGGTTTTTCCAATCTGGTACATCGCTGCGGCTTCTGACACCCGCTTATACATGCGTGCCGACTCACTCTCCTCATCGACCCAACCGGCAAGCCTGTTCCAAATGCGCATTAAGCTCTCATGGGAGAGTTCAATCACAGAATCAGACGTTAGTTCGACTTGATAACTCGGCATAAGGAACGACCTACCCGACTGCCGAAATTTGTCAATGACAGTGATTACTTCCCCCTCGGATACTTCCGCGAGTTCGGCAATCAACCCGATTTTCGAGGGGCGTCTGGTACCTTGTGCCGCTTGGGATTTTTCGGTAATCGCCTTAAAAAGCGTTTCGGCAATGGTGCGTTCATTTGCTGTTAACTCGTCATATGCTTCGTTCGCATGCAGAGAGAGTGCCTGCGAAATCTGGCCAATAGCATTGTAATGGCGCAGGTCCATGGGTTCACCCGGCTCTCGGTAAGTCACCCAATAATTCCAGGTCCGCATCAACGCGTGCTGTAGAATCGGTAACTGATCTTGGTTGTCACCAATATCACTTAATAGCCGTTTTACTAGGCGTTGCGAAATTCGACCTCCCCCAACCGAAACGGGGCCTTCAATAACGAGTCGCTTCTGCTCGCGCGTCATCTGTGGAACGAGGTAATTGCAGCTGTTAACGAGTTCGGTCAAACCCGGAAACTCTGCACAATTCCCCATGAAATCGGCACGCATACTCAATGCAACATAGGCGGAGGTGTGAGACTGTTTGACAGTATTCAATAATAAATTTACGTATTCAATAGACTCATTATCAGCATTTTCCGTATTTGATTCCTTATACTTAAACAGTTCTTCAAACTGATCAATCAAAAAGAAAACGTTCTCTTTTAGCTCCGTTTGGATATAGTTACAAATCTCCACAAGTCCGTTTGAGCCACTTCGCAATACTGAACTGATTACTGCCTTATGAATCTGTACATCGGACTCCTCTAACCTGCCATCGGCTGCTAATACGGCAATAATTGAATCCGTCAGATTTTCTATGGGAGAACTTCCTGGTCTAGCAATAACTACTTTCCAGAGGGGGCTATTCTGAGTCATGAATCCTCCATAAAGCATGGGGATCAGTCCGCAATACATTAAGCTAGACTTTCCGCTGCCTGAATAACCAAGTACCGTAACAGCCCTGTGTTGTGCTAACTTCTCTAATATTTCGTCTGCATGTCCCTCTCTGCCGAAGAAAAGATGACACTCATCCAACGAAAATGGACGTAATCCCGGAAACGGATTAGGAGTCAATTTTTCATTGATTGGAGACGGTGTTAACTCATCATCCTCCAGTTTGCCAACTTGCCCCGGATAGTTCATTCAAGCAAAAAATTCCCAGAGGGAAAGTTAATGGTTTTAAGTATACAATCAGTTTAAAAAATTGCGTATTAACCGCATTACCACTCAAAAAACATGAAAATGTAGCACAAAATTAGATATATTCCAAAATCCGGCCAGTAAGACTGATGTTGTCGGCCATTAACTCGTAAAATTCGTCTTTGTTTATTTTCAAAAGAATCGTACCTGTTTTTGCAATAATAATGTTGGAATTGGCAAATCCAACAGGTGCAATAATTTCTCCGATAAACTGGCCACTCGTGTAGTCCATCTCATAAACACTCTTTTCGTAGTACTGCACCGTTCCCTGATAGACGATGAAAAAATCATTGTTTATCTTCTCATCAATAGACATGAAGTCGTCTGCAGCCAACCGAATTTCTTTTGAAATATCGGATAAGAAAGACAATGCAAGGCCGGAAACACCATCAAAAATTGATAATGTTTGGAAGAATACGATTTTTTCAAATAGTCTCAACTTGAGCCGTGCACCAGGAATGACAGATCTGTCCAACCAACGCTTTCCATCTATGCCTAGTCTCCTCGAGTTGATTTCGTATGCTTCAGAATCGATTTCAAAAAGAGCCCATGCTGCCATCTCACGAATTAATCTGTCGGGGTTAAACAATTGGGCGATCAGGTCAAGTTTAAAATCTCCAATTCTCTGAAGGCCAATTTGCTCAATGGCACAGGCTTTTGTCCATCGGTTTGTCTGGGTAAAATCACGATTTAATAAAAACTTTATCGCCAACTTTCTATCTAACTTTAACTTCGGGTAGAAAATCTCCAACCGATTAATTTTCTCACTGTTTGTGAGATCGTCTAGAACGGGTATTACTTTTACTTTTAATTGTTCAGAAAGAAAAACATCCAATAACTCAACTGCGTAACTCGTACCCTCCGAAGTGCCACTCTCAATGCTCTCTTTCACCAGTTGGATAGAACGCGTATCATACAACATCGCCAATAACATATAAATATGATCAATGTCGTTGCGATCTTCTTCTTCTAATGCTTTCCATATGCGGATTGTTTCCGGATCGTTTCCAATTGATTCCATTGCATTCAAATTCCACGCAATGTCCGCGATGTCATTTTCAATCGCATACTTGATTCGCGTGATTTGTGAGATTCCTGCCTTGAATCCACTTTCACCAAGCGACAACAACACCTGAGATACCACGACTTTATCGGGGAAATCTATTTTTCCCCACAATAAATCCTTTGCGCGTTGACCTCCAATTCTACCAATCACCTGAACAATGCGCAAAACAGTCTGCGTACTTTGGCCTGATTGGTAAAATGCATTCTCAAGAAAGGGAAGTGCCTTTCCGCCAATCAACACAAGAGAACTCATCGCTCGGTTTCCATAGATGGGGCTTGCTAAATTCCCAATCAATGACATGATAATTTCAGGGCTATTGATCTTCACACTGGTGGCAATAGCCGTTTTTCTAACTTTAGGCTCAGCGTCCGACAACAGATCAATTAGAAAAGACGCATTTTCTTCTGCTGATGAGTGAAGCAGAAGTTCAGCTGCATATTGTCGATCGTCTGGCAGTTCTGATCTCGTTAGTTTCTGGATACGCTGCTTACTAATATCCCCTCCGTTCCCCAAGATGGCTTGCAAATCAATCTTATTGAGCATCTTCTTTGCGTCATAACCAGCCACGTCTTTATCAGCACGAATTACGTACTGATCTGAGACCGAAAGCCCTTTCACTTCGTTCATTCTACGTTGCGCATAATTACGCACACTATCCGCCTCATTCTTCATCAATCCATTTATCCAGACGCCCTCTTGCGCAGGATTCAATTTTTCCAAAAGGCGAAAAGAAAATACGGCCTTTGTGGACTTACTATCTACCAATTGTTTTTCAAGCTTGGTCATCACTTGTACAAATCCAACGTCTAGCTTTTCCTGACTGTGATCGATGTTCTCCAATTTAGATCGTATCTTCGCCTTATA
>JABFSY010000026.1 GCA_013140395.1 Cyclobacteriaceae bacterium | reverse complement strand
CCCTCCCACTCACTGGTGTATTGAGAACGATGGAATTTACAAACGAAGAGGGCCTGAATATGATTATTCTCGATGCGTGTAGAAATAATCCCTTCCCAACAGGAAAACGGGGAGGATCAGGTTTAGCTAAAGTCAACGCCCCAAGCGGAACCCTCATCGCTTATGCAACTGACCCAGGTTCAACAGCATCTGACGGCACGGGAGCCAATGGACTTTACACAGGTGTGTTGTCACAGCAATTAAAAGTTTCGCAGCGTATTGAAGATATTTTTATGAATACCCGCAATAAAGTAGAAGAACTTTCAAAGGGTTCTCAAAGGCCTTGGGAAGAACTTAGATTGAAAGGGGTGTTCTATTTGAAATAATTGTTTTTGTTAGTTGGTTTTCAACCGATTTCGCTACTAAGCGTTAGTTAAGATTTGACATTTTTTTAAAAATACTCTCCGCTAAACACATAAAGATTACCAACACTACCTAAATTTATTTCTTAAAATTCACTAATCAAGAAATTTTCAGGAAGTGAACAGCGTAAAAAGCCAAGGATTATACCGCGAAGAGTTTGAAAAAGATTCGTGTGGTGTCGGATTCATCGCCAACATTAAGGGAAGAAAATCGCATCAGGTAATTACCGATGCACTGACCATGCTCAAACGCATGGCTCACCGCGGAGCATGTGGTTGCGAACCAAATACAGGCGATGGTGCTGGCATTCTTATTCAGGTACCTCACGACTTTTTTATTGGTGAATGTGGCCGGCTTGGTTTCAAACTACCAGCCTATGGAAGCTATGGCGTTGGCCTGGTGTTCTTTCCACGCGATGTTAAGGTGCGGGAGGAATGTAGAACCTTATTGAATCGGCAAATCAAAAAAATGAAAATGGGACTCCTCGGTTATCGGGTACTCCCAACAAATAACAAGGAACTTGGAGAAACCGCTCTTTTGGCAGAGCCTGTGATGGAACAGGTTTTCATCAGGCGGCTAGATGCAGGAGTTGATCCCGAAGAATTTGAACGCAAGCTTTTCATTCTCAGAAAATACGTCACTCATTTAATCACCGAATCGATCAAGGGTGTCGATAATCAATTCTATTTTTCTACGCTGTCTTACAAAACAATTGCCTACAAAGGCATGCTAACGAGTGGACAACTAAAACCCTATTTTCCGGATTTAGAAAATGACGAGGTGGTCTCCGCCTTAGCTGTGATCCATTCTCGTTTTTCTACCAATACATCCCCCTCCTGGCGGTTGGCTCAGCCGTTTCGTTTCATTGCGCACAATGGCGAGATCAATACGGTGCAGGGCAATATAAACTGGCTAAAGTCCAAAGAAGTTTTTTTCTCCTCGCCTCACTTTACACGCGAAGAGTTGAATATGATTTTACCGATTTGCAACCCCAAGCAATCTGATTCCTCCAATCTTGATAATGTAATTGAATTGCTCGTTCATGCTGGTCGACCTTTACCTCATGTGATGATGATGCTCATCCCAGAGGCTTGGGATGGCAACGAGGCGATGACGGAAGAGAAAAAAGATTTTTACGAATACCACGCTAACTTAATGGAGCCTTGGGATGGCCCGGCCTCCATCACTTTTACCGATGGGAAAATTGTGGGTGCCACGTTGGATCGAAATGGATTACGGCCTTCTCGCTTTGTAGTGACGGACGATGACTTTGTGGTGATGGCCTCTGAAGTAGGTGCGATTGACATCGATCCCGCTAAGGTGGTTTCGAAAGGTCGCTTGCAGCCGGGAAAAATGTTTGTGGTCGATTTAGAGCAAGGCCGCATCATCAGCGATGATGAATTGAAGAAAGATATTTGCACACGCCAGCCTTATGGGAAGTGGGTAAAAGAAAACAAGGTTCGCCTCATCGATTTGCCAGAACCGGGTGGAAGTTTTCATAAGTACGACCCTATTACTTTTCTTAAACGTCAAATTTCTTTCGGCTACACATCCGAAGACTTGCGTATGATTTTAGCGCAAATGTGTGAGACCGGTAAAGAAGCATTGGGCTCTATGGGTAACGATACACCGTTGGCCGTGCTCTCCAGACAAGCACAGCATTTGTCGAGTTACTTCAAGCAACTTTTCGCTCAAGTTACCAATCCTCCTATTGATCCGATTCGGGAGCGATTGGTGATGTCGCTCGCGTCACATGTTGGTGGCTCACTCAACTTATTAGAAGAATCTCCGGAGCATTGCATCACGCTGGAATTGCCAACGCCCATCTTATCCAACAATGAATTAGAAAAAATTCGATACATCGATCACCGCCATCTGCAAACCAAAACGATTTACACGTACTTCAAAGCCGATGGAGAACCTGGATCATTGGAGAAAGGACTAAACCGCGTTTGCCAATATGTGACTGACGCCATTGAAGATGGATTTACCATCATCATTCTTTCCGATAGAAGTTTTGACAGTGGTCATGCGCAGATTCCGTCATTGTTGGCAGTATCTGCCGTGCATCATGATCTTATCCGAAAAGGCCTACGCGGAAAAGTGGGGTTGTTGGTCGAGGCCGGTGATGTGTGGGAAACTCACCACTATGCCACACTTGTGGGCTTTGGTGCTTCAGGTGTCAATCCCTATCTGGTTTACCAAACCATTCACGACATGAAGAAGCGGAATCTTTTTAGTGAGGAACTCACTGAAGAGAAAGCGCTATACAATTATAAGAAGGCAGTTGCCGGAGAGTTATTGAAGGTGATGAGCAAAATGGGCATCAGCACGTTGCAGTCCTATCATGGAGCTCAGATTTTCGAAGCATTGGGTATTCATCAAGAAGTCATCGATCCTTATTTTACCGGAACGGTTTCTCGCATTGGTGGATTAAAGCTAGATGATATCGCCAAAGAAGCATTGGTAAAACATTCACTTGCTTTCCCAAAAACAGCCAATTCAAATCCAAAATTAGAAGTTGGCGGAGTGTATCAATGGAAGCAGCGTGGTGAAGCGCATTTGTTCAATCCGCAAACCATTCATTTACTACAGCAATCGACCAAAGCAAAAGATTACAGCCTTTTCAAAAAGTATTCGACTCTCATCAACGACCAAAGTGAAAAAGCGATTACGCTTCGCAGCTTGTTAAAATTTAGAAAGGCTAAGTCTATTCCACTAAGTGAAGTGGAGTCGAAAGAAAGTATTTTCAAACGGTTTGCTACCGGTGCCATGTCGTTTGGATCTATTTCCCATGAAGCGCACAGCACCTTGGCGATTGCGATGAATCGCATCGGGGGAAAAAGCAATTGTGGCGAGGGTGGTGAAGATGAAATTCGATTTGTAAAAAAAGCAAATGGCGATTGGGAAAACTCTGCCATTAAGCAAGTCGCTTCCGGACGGTTTGGTGTAACGAGTCATTACCTGACCAACGCTAAAGAATTACAAATTAAGATGGCGCAAGGAGCCAAGCCGGGTGAAGGTGGGCAGTTGCCAGGTCATAAAGTAGATGACTGGATTGGAAGAGTACGTCATTCCACTCCTGGCGTTGGGTTGATTTCGCCTCCACCCCACCATGATATTTATTCTATCGAAGATTTAGCGCAGCTCATCTTCGATTTAAAAAATGCCAATCGCGAAGCGCGCATCAGTGTAAAGTTGGTCTCTGAAGCCGGTGTGGGTACGATTGCGTCTGGCGTGGCGAAAGCACATGCCGATGTGATCTTAATTGCCGGTCATGATGGAGGCACGGGTGCATCGCCTATCAGCTCGATACGCCATGCTGGATTGCCGTGGGAGCTAGGCTTGGCTGAAGCGCATCAAACGCTAGTGAAGAATAAGTTGCGTGGAAGGGTTGTACTGCAAACCGATGGACAGATTCGCACAGGAAAAGATTTAGCGATTGCCGCTTTGCTTGGCGCAGAAGAATGGGGAGTAGCAACAGCCGCATTGGTGACTTCCGGTTGCATTATGATGCGCAAATGCCATTTGAATACATGCCCTGTTGGCGTAGCCACTCAAAACAAAGAATTGCGGGCGCTCTTTACCGGTAAGCCGGAGTACGTGGTGAACTTATTTGAATTTCTGGCGGAGGAGCTGCGTGAAATCATGGCTGAGTTGGGCTTTAGAAAAGTGAGCGAAATGGTGGGGCAGGCCGATCGACTTGAATTGAGTGAAGGCGATGCACATTGGAAAAATCAACATCTGGATTTGTCTCCGTTGCTTTTTAAAGAGCCCATGAATTTGGATGTAGC
>JABFSY010000008.1 GCA_013140395.1 Cyclobacteriaceae bacterium | reverse complement strand
AAATTGTTAAAGGAAAATTCTTTAGATGCATTAATTGCACCAACGGGATCGCCCGCCTGGAAAACGGACTTGATCGATGGCGATCATTTTATTGGGGGAAGTTCTTCGATGGCCGCTGTATCTGGGATCCTTCTATCACCGTACCAATGGGGTTTCATCGATGAGCTGCCAGTAGGAATCTCCTTTTTTAGCACTGCATGGACCGAATCGCTTTTGTTGGAAATTGCTTACTCCTATGAGCAAAGTACAAAACATCGGAAGGCGCCTAAGTACATTCCGTCCAATTAGTCAGCTTTACGTTTTTGCTATTCCGTTACCCCCGAGAAATGTTCAGGCAAATGATGATTCACATTTCAAATAAATCAAACTGGCGATTTTTGCAAATTGTTAGTGCATTGGTTTTTATCAACGGTTGCACAACTTCTTCAACAGAAAAGGATGCACGTACGCTTGGAGAGATAGCTGCCATCAGTGAAATGGTTGAAGCGGGGGTAAAAAAACTAGGACACAGCGCTCCTCTGACTTCATCAGACATGAATTCCATTTTTGCCAAAGAAGAGCAAATAGCCGCAGGCTATGGAATACAAGTCACCGAGAGCCGCAATTTATAGAAACAGATTTATTCCCGATCGAAAAAACGAAAGGGAAAGAAGTGTTGATCATTTATCGCGGTACAACCAAAGACGAGTATCTTCAGCTAAAAAAGGATCAGAAAAAACTGGAAGCCGAAGGGCTATACAAAGGAAAAGCACGCGAGGAAATAGCGAGACGAATGGGAAGGTTGCTGAGCTATCCCACTCAAAGAATTAACCAGTTGTTGGCTAGCAATACTTCTTTTCGCACTCTTCCTGATTTTGGGATAAGGGCATCCAATCTCTATTTGCACTACAACGATCTTCCAACAGCAACTGAATTTTATGCAAAAACGCTGGGCATGGAAATGGTAGCTGACTACAAAACTTCAAAGGTCTTTCGCATGACTGCTGATTCGTACCTGGTACTTTCCGATTTGGCAGCCAGTATGCACAAAGCCGAGGAACCAAAAACAGTTGCGTTGGCTCTGTTGACTGATCAATTAGATGAATGGTACACCTACTTAAAAACAACAAACACTCCATTCAAATATGAGTACAACCTAAAACCCAATCGGCCCCACGATGGCTTTGTAGTCATTGATCCCGAAGGGTATTTGTTAGAATTCGAACGTTTTAACCCAGATGCTGAGAATGAAGATTTTTTACCTCAATTAAATTTATTGAAGACGATCTCTGCAACAATACCATCACACAGTTTGGGATTTAAAGCAACGATTACGTGGTTGTATTACAAAGACATGGTGGCAATGGAACGGTTTTACCAGGAGACGCTGGGCCTTACGCGAGTCTTAGATCAAGGCTGGGCGAAAGTATATCAAAGCTCAAAAAGTGGTTACATCGGACTAGTAGATGAGCGAAGAGGCATGCATCATTTCACTGAAAAAAAAGCCGTTAACGTCTCGTTCGTTATGAACGACCTCGAAGGCTGGTTTAGCTATGCGAAAAAGAATAACAGTCTGGAGTTAGTGTCAGATAGTACCATGGCAACCAAAGATAATCGATTCCATGCTTTTTTCGGATTCGACCCGGAGGGTTATATGTTCGAGTTTGATCAATTTCTTCCTCATCAAGACAACAAACAATTGCTTGAATACCTTACTGGTAAATGATCGATAGAAGCAGAAGTTAAAAGTTGATCAATCTAACTAAATTGCAAATAGTCTGTACGTTCCACGGCTCAACTTTTTTCGTATTTTAGTATTTTAAACAGGGCATGAAAACACTACGAAAAATTGGATTCTTTACGGCCTTTATTCTTCCGGCATTGGTGATGATCGGTTTCTATGCTGGTGGAGGTTGGAATTTTTTGGCTCTCGCTTTTGTGTTCGGATTTATCACGGTAATTGATCACTTCACCGGTATCGACAAAGAAAACATTGAAGAAACAGAAGCCAAAGTAGTGGGTGACGAATTTTATTACCGCTTCGTTACTTATATCTGGACTTTCGTGCAAGTAGCTTTCGTGGTGTGGGGAGCCTTTGCTGTTATAACTGGGCGGCTTACAACAACCCTTGAATGGGTTGGTTTCGTGATAGGGTTTAGTTTAGTTACAGGTGGCATAGGCATTACAGTCGCACATGAGTTGGGCCATAAGAAATCAAAATTGGAGCAATTCTACAGCAAGCTGATTTTGATGACCGTATGCTACATGCATTTTTTCATCGAACACAATCGCGGTCACCATGTACAAGTGGCCACACCCGATGACCCAGCCACTTCACGGCACAATGAAAGTTTTTATGTGTTTTGGTTCCGTTCCGTTTTTCACGGATATGCACATGCCTGGCAGCTGGAAAAAGAAAGTTTACATCGAAAAGGCTTTTCTACATGGAGCTTGAAAAACGAGATGATTTGGTTTGCCCTTCTCCCAATTATCTTTTGTATTGCCATAACCATCATCGGCACTATTTTAACAGGTAGAATCGTTTGGGAAATTCCTGTTTTCTTTTTTACGCAGAGCTTTTTTGCGTTTACATTGCTCGAACTCGTCAATTACATCGAACACTATGGCATCGTAAGAAATCAAAGTGTAGAAGGAAAATATGAACGAGTCAATCCGTTGCATTCCTGGAACGCTAGTCACCTTGTGAGTAACTTCTTCTTGTTTCAACTACAGCGCCATTCCGATCATCACGCAAATGCAATTAAACGCTATCAAGTATTGAATCACTATGATGATAGTCCGCAACTACCCTATGGGTATCCTACCATGGTTCTCATTGCCCTCTTACCTCCTCTTTGGTTCGCGAAAATGAATCCGCTGCTCCACGAATGGAAAGAGAAGGTGTACCTCCCACAATCAGCTGCCTGATAACTCTTGTTGGGAATAGTTGTCGGTTTATTGCAACGGAAGTTGCTCAATATGGCTTATGCCGCAAAGACTAAATCCACTTATTGGTTTTTAGCCAATTTCTCAGCCGATCCATCCACAGATCAGAAGTAGTTGGGTTAATAAGTCCAAAGCCATGTCCTCCGTGTTGATAGAGATGCAACTCAGCAGGAACTTTATTTTTCAGCAACGCTTCATAAAAAGCAACGCTATTCAGCGAACTCACGCCCCCATCATCAGACGCATGTACTAGAAAAGTTGGTGGTGTATTTTTCGAAATATGTTTATCACCGGAATACTCTAACCGTTTTTCAGCGGTATTAGCTACTCCCAATAACTTCTCAAACGAACCGCCATGGTAAATAGCCGTGTCAGAACTGATCACAGGATAAATGAGAACCATAAAATCAGGTCGTAGACTAATTTGGTTACTATTCTCGATCACAGGCTTGCCAAATTTTGTACCTGCTATGCTGGCTAAATGTCCACCCGCTGAAAAACCCAGTATGCCAATCTTCTTTGGATCGATATTCAACTCACTTGCTCGTTCTCGTATCAATTGAATCGCGCGCTGCGCATCCTGAAGTGGGGCGATGGCAGGATTAAGTTGAAGGCGTGCATCAGGCAAACGATACTTTAATACAAATGCAGTAACCCCCATCTTGACAAACTCTTTCGCCACATCCGCGCCTTCATGGCCTGCTGCTAAAATCGAATATCCACCACCAGGGCAAATAATAACAGCCGTGCCATTTCCTTTTCCATTCTCCGGTTGAAAAACAGTGAGTGTAGGTTCTATTACATTACTAATTCGTAAAATTCCATCGGCTCCAACTTCCGATTTTTCTTTTACAGAAATATCCAGCTTCGAATTTGGGATCGTTGTTTCGTACAACTTAACAATCTGTGGTTCCATAGTTGTGCAAGAAAGTAGAAGAAGTAAGAAAAAGTAATATTTCATGTCGTTTTATTGTGAATGTATTCCGATCGATGAATCCGAAAAATGTTTACCTCATTTTCGTTATAAACGGTTTGCTTTTCAATTCGCATTCCATTTTTTATCGCCACGTTCGCTGACGGTACATTTGTAAGACTGATTATGGAAATCAGCGAAGGCGCGAGCTCTTTGTCAAAAGCGTATTCCTTACATTTTCTAGCAGCCTCACTGGCAAAGCCTTTTTCCCGGAACTTCGATAAAAGCGAATAAGCCACTTCCAATTCAGCAAGACCATCCACCGTCTGCACGAGTAGTCCGGCATGACCAATTAGTTTTCCCGTTGCC
>JABFSY010000491.1 GCA_013140395.1 Cyclobacteriaceae bacterium | reverse complement strand
CGGTGAGGGGGATTATTTGCTGTTTATTGGCTGGGGTTTTGGGTATTATCTATATGCCTGAGCGTTTGCTTAGTGGTTTTTTATTGCATGAGCTACAGGCAGATTGGGTTTAAGCCACAAAGCAAAGCATGTAGTTTGCACCCTGCCAATAAGAAAATTTAAATTTTTAGGCTTTTCTTTTCGCCTCATATAAAACTAAAATGGTTCAGATTGTCAGCAGGGCGACTACCGATATTAGTCTATCAGTAACTTCTCATTGGTTGTGGGCAATAGCGTCAGACCTGCGAGGTTTTATAAACCTCGCAGGTCTTCGTCCCGCCACTAATGAGAAGTTACGTCTATTAAGGGTAATGTTATGGAACATATAAAAAACTTTCTCGAAGGGGTAAAACAAGTTCTTGTATTGGATACAGGTTCCCAATACATACTTCCAACCCGCAATGGTTTTTCTAAAGACGCATCTTCATTACGGAATGATGCGGGAAATATTGCCTCAGATTTAAGCAAAGTCACTAATAGCTATTTCTTGGGGCATAGCGAGGAAAGCTGATGAATAAAACCGTAGCATAACTACGCATCGATTGATCAGGCTTAGGCCGATGCGATATTGAAAGACCTGACCCTATCCTTTTTTGTTTTGAAAGACCTGACCCTATCCTTTTTTGAAAGACCTGACCCTATCCTTTTTCTACACATCCAGAAATCCGCTAAGGAAATCAAGTTTAATCAGCTTGCTACTGGTAGTTATCTCGGCGTGCTAAACTCCAAGAAAGTAAGTACGCTGTTGGAGTGGCTGATTGCTAATAGGGTGTTCATTCACTACACCAACTTCAATATCCTCTATTGGTCACTGGTGGACATTGTGGATTCACTCTGGGACGAACCTGAGCTGCGCCAGTACATGCCGTACGTCATGCACATCAAGAGCGAGCTATTTAACCTTGCCAATGCAGACTTAGATCGGTTGGTACCAATTCTAAAAAAATATCGGTTTCCTAATGTCCAGCGAAATGCAAGCACCGCATTCATAACGGAATTTGCTAATCTTCTCGAATCAGTTTCCAAGAATCCGCAATCTGACATTAGCGAACTGGTTATACATATGATACGCAAAGGGGTAAACCTTCCAGAGTTGCCCTTCATCATGGACAACAAAGATGACGTGCTCATCGATAGCTTCGACATGCTATATCAAAGACCCTTGTACATCTACCCAACAAGTTCTCATACCTTTGACAACGAAACCGAAATTCAGGAGGCACTGGGAAAAACTCAGATTGAATACAAGGGACGGTTCGTAGAATATTCCTTCGTGGACTCGCTAGATTGCATAGAGACTCAATTGTCGGATGGCATCTGTGGATTGCTGGGTAGTCACTTCAATTTCTTGGAGGAACATTCTGTTGAAAAGCTGATTAAGATTAAGCAAAATCTCAACCCTGTCCAACGTCAGACTCTTTCATTGCTCAGCAAACTCATAGACATCTCCGATGCTCAAAGCAATGGATTCATGCACAGAATCTCGCCAATGGACAGTGATTACAAGAATGACTACTTCTTGCATGACCATCCGTTACCTGACCATCTGATTTGACATTGCCATGAATGGCAGGGCTTCACGCCTTTCTCGTTCCCAAGCTCTGCTTGGGAATGCCTACCCTTAAGCTCTGCTTACTGGGTTTCAATACCCACAGTTAAGCAAGAGGAAACACTGGGTCATGCGTAAAACAGCAGAACACAGTGTCAAATTTTGGATTGTACATTAGGCGGGTCAGGTTAGGTGATAGTTGCCTACTCCAAATGCAGTAAACCCTTACTGCATCTGCCGGAGTAAGCAAGTGTTCCGGCAAAATCACAAGTGTTCCAATAGCCATATTAAACCCCGCATACAACCGTAGCCATCATAAAGCGTTAGCGGAATGCGAGCTGCTTGCTTAACCAAGGGTATTGAAATTCAACAAGCAGAGCTTTAGGATAGGCATTCCCAAGCAGAGCTTGGGAACGAGAAATAACGATGAGAGCAGAGCTTGGGAACGAGAAAACCTCACCCCATTCGCTTAAGTGACCTGTCTGGCAATTCAAACGGCAATTCATCATCAAATAATGAAGTTCTTATTTCTCCGTGCAAACTGTATTCTTTTATTGCATTAGCAATAAACACCGCAAGATTAACAGGTACTGCATTCCCTATCATTTGCTCTAAATTTGTTTTTGTCCCAAAAAACTTAAAATGACTTGGAAAGGTTTGTAAATAGCTGCGCTCAATGGTCGTTAGCGGCCTCACTTTTTCAAGGTCAACGTTATCAGGGTCACAAGTATTAAGTTTATAACCTTTAGGCACAGGTCTATTAACACCGCGTACAGTGGGGCTAGGTTCATCGATTGTGAAAACCCCCCTTCGGTTATAATTTCTCGGATGACGATAATAAACTTCTAGCCCAAGCGTATCACCTAAATAATCACGGATAGTCATGGATTTTTCAGCAAGATTTTTTTTCAGCGTACCGATTAATTGATTGTGTTTACCGTGAAGATGTCCGATTAAAAAAAACCTCGTCCTTAATTGAGGAACACCACACAGCGAGGCATCGAGAATCACAGAAGAAAGCCCGTAACCTGCTTGCGAAAACTGCTCGATAACATCTTGCAAAATATGGCTTTTTTTGATTTGATCTACATTTTCCATTACAAACCATTTCGGCTTTACTGCACAGACAATGTTGGCAAAGTGATAAGTCAAATCAGCCCTTCCTTGGGTAATATCACGTTTCCCTGCACTGGAAAAATCCTGACAAGGTGGCCCACCCATGATGATGTCAGGAGCTAAAGGTAGTATTTTTGCTATGGCTTCCGCCTCGTTTGCTAAATCTTGATTAAAAACGGGATGGGCAAAGTTGGCCTTGTAAACTTCAATTGATGGCTGCCAATTTTCAAATGCAGCAACTACTTCAAAACCAGCATTTTCAAATCCTAACGATAAGCCCCCGCATCCCGCAAAAAGATCTACGCACCTCATGAAAACAAACCCGGTGAGTTAAATAATATTGCATCAAACCGCCTTTCTGGACTAAGTAGTTGCTGACCACCACCCAATATAATTGCTTTGATCTCCGTTTTGGTTATAGCTGGTTGTATTAGCCTAGGGCAGGCCATATATTTGTGGGTCACATTACCCGCAGATGCGAAAGCTTTATCGTTTTTGGTGTTGTAAGAGAGATTATCTATAATTTTTTTATGACTAAATTTTTTGTGGTCTTTTATATCGCTAAGCATTTTGTATAACCAAACAGCCGTTCGAGTTTGTCGGGTAACGCTTGTTGCGGATGGATTTCTATTAGCCATACTAGAAATAAAATGGGCAAATCCGGCGTTACTCCATACAAAGACATCTAAACAGTTTTCAGCCAATTTTGGTGATTTGCCTAAGGTTTTCCAAATAGGTTGCAGTAAAAAAGCACTCTGTTTTTGCTCAAGGGCGACTGACAAAGATTCAATAGCCATTACCACAGCGTTTATTTTTTCTAGCACATGCTTTTCTTCAGACCAATCCTTTATCTTAATTGTCGGCAATAAATCACCGAGTTCAGCAGAAAATCCGGCCGCAATGCTACAGGCCAGATAAACGATGGTATCTGGCCTAACGACAATTTCACAACCATAGGCCACTTCATTAAGATCGCATGTCGTATTGTCAGGCAATGCGGTTAGCTTTACTTCAAGACCTGACAAACATTCACCAGTACTTTCACGCTGAACCACCAAATCTGTTCTGGGTAAAGCACCAACCACAAATTTTTGATACGGTGTGTGCTGTGCCTCAAAGGCAAAATAAGCATCTTTATCATCTGCCTTGATTCCAAAAACCTCCTTTATTGAAATAAAATCAGGCTTGAACTCACCATTTGACACAGCAAGATAATTTGCCTGAATATTTTTTGATGCCAGATAGCAACATAATGCTGCAGGGAAAGCTGAATTAAACTGATTTTTCCCCCATGCCTCTTTTTGGGAAAAGTCCCTATTGGATTTTTTTAGGCCGAATAGACCCGGATGTATTTTATTCATTTAGCAAATATTTCATTAATAGTTATATTGGTCAGGGCAGTTAAGTCCACTGTCGTCACATTAAGCCAACCTAGTCATTCAGGCAAGACAAACGCAGTAAACATTGGAAAATGAATAATAGCGTGTGGGATATGCTTTCTAT
>JABFSY010000064.1 GCA_013140395.1 Cyclobacteriaceae bacterium | reverse complement strand
CCACATTGGGCGGTTGGTGCCGTAATCGGATATAAGGAAATGATTAATCTAGAATCTACCGTACGTTGGGCAACCTATAGCTATCTCCCGTCTTCGGATAATCAGCAATCAAACTACTCGCTTGGTTCTTCATTTGTTTTTTCAAAAGTTTGGAAGCCGTCATTTCTTTCTTTTGGGAAAATAAGAGGGAATTGGGGGAAGTTTAGTTATGAACCTTTATTGGGTTATCCTTTTGAGAATCGACTTTCGGCTTTGCGGAATCCTACAATGATAAACACAACCGAGATAGGACTGGATGTGTTAGCATTTAAATCATCTTTGAAGGTGACTTTCAATTACTTTGCCAGTGATCAAGTACTCAACGTTAATCAGGGCGTTGTGAACGTATTTGATAGAAGGCTGCTGAAGGGCTGGGATTCCGAATTGAGCTACGAGTTTATCAAGAACTCAAGTCTTTCCATTCAGCTAGGTCTTTTGCTGTCATCTATTCAAGAGGGCTTTCAAGCTAAGGGTGTAAGTACTCTGAATTATGGCTCACCAAATACACGAAACAGTGTACTACTGAAATTGAAAACAAATAAGCTGCTACTTATTACTTTAGTGGACGCAGCAAAATTCTCAGACGCTCTTGTAAGTTCATCATTTATAAAACTTCGTGATGTTTCTATTGGTTACAAGATGCAGGCACGGGGGTTAACTAACCTAGGTGTCAAAGAAGCTACCCTATCGTTGACCGGAAGGAATTTATATGTAATAAGTTCAACAGGAGTTGATTTTGAGAGTTTGTACTTGGTTAATGCTGGCATGCAGAAAAGCATAACAGCTAATTTGAATTTAGTGTTTTGATAGTTTGAATGTAAATATGCAAAGCTTGAAGCTACCGATTACCATATTGATACTCCTTTTTCCTATTGGACTCTTTTCACAAAGCTTCAAGGCCAATTTATCGCCTAAGCACGAGCAAAAGCTAAGTTCTATCAAATCGGGTCACAAGCGGATGCTGAGCTACTACAGGTTCTATAAAAAAGATAGTGCTGGTCACGTAAAAAAGAAAACCAAACAAGCAAAACGTGAATGGGATAGTCTAAGAAGAGCCGAAGCCAGCGCAAACAAAATCACCAAAGAGCTAACAGCTCGAGGCATTGTGGGAGATAGCCAAGTTACATTTGCCAACAGTTTGCAAAACCAATTGCAACTCTACAGTAAATTACTCAAAGATTCCTCTCAAACAGATAGTGCTAAGCAAATCGCAAAGCAGAAGATTAAGGAGATTTCTAAAGACAAGGTAAATAGTCAGCTGGCAAAAAATGGCCACCCTTATCAAGCCCAATTTAAAGACGCAGAGGGCATAAAGAAAGAGTTGCAAAAATGGTGGGTTATTATGAAAGACACTACTGCATCAGATAGTTCTCGTAAAGTAGCAAAAGGGAAAGTGAAAGAACTCGCCCTTGCCCAGGCGAGTAAGAATCCACAGTTCAGTGGCATCTTTGGGCATTTTAAACAGTTTGGTAAGAAGCCAAGTTGGAAAGACTTAAATGATCACGTGCCGGGCATGGATAGCCTGCAAGGCATTTTTGATTCCACTCCAGAAGAGTTTATGGACAAAGCCGCGTCAGCTTCAGAGGCTGCATTGACCCAAGCAGGCGGCTTGGGCATTGTACCTAAGCAAGGCGGTGAATTTGACAAACTGAGAGATCAATATAACGGGCTTTCAAACCCAGATAGTTTAAAAAACTTAGCTAAAAAACAAGTTGTTGATCATTTTGCCCAACAAGGAGATCAACTAAAGGCGGCACAGCAAAAAATGAATAGCCTATTAAGCAAGTACAAAGAGTTTACAGACTCCAATGATTTAAGCACAGCCGTAAAACGCACGTCATTAAAAGGAAAGACTTTTAAAGAGCATTTGGTTTTGGGTGGGAATTTTAATGTGGTGAGCACTGCCCCATTTTCTATTGATTTTGCTCCACTGGTGGGGTATAAATTTAATACTAAGTTTTACGTGGGTGTTGGCATCAATTACCGCTTCACTTTCAGCGATAGCTTAAGGTACAAAACCTATGTGTCTCCTTCCAATACAAGCGGGCGTCTATTTGCGAGTTATGACTTGATCAAAAATTTCTTTGCGTACACTGAAGTTGAAGCGGCAGGATTAAAAGTCAAAGTGAAAGAGTCAATCTCCCAAGAATGGAGGGTCAACTACTTTATCGGACTGGGCAAGAAGTTGTTAATGCATCCCAAGCTATTTATGACAATCACAGCTATCTATAATTTAAATGGAGAAAACAACAACCCAACCTATCCTCAGAAATTTCAAATAAGACTTGGCTTTCAAACAAGCGATCTGGCATTTAGAAAGAAGAAGGTTTATTATAACCCTTATTAACAAATCTATGAGAAACATCAATATCTCCTTCGTTGTTGGTGAGACTGTAAATTGAATTGTTAAAAGTAGTACAAACACTTCGTTGTTGTTGGTAAGTAATTTTTAGCTGTTAGTTACTGTTGGGCTCCCAACTTTCTCCCAACCAACAATCTTATTCTCAAATGCCTTACTTTAAGCATGGTAGTAGAACGCTACTGGCAGGCTCAGTCTACTACACCTTTTTAGGCTTTCACAGGTGCTCTCAAGGGAGAAGTAGCCAAGAATAACGGCTTATGAACGGCTTATGATTGGATTTTACCCGAATAGTACATACCTTAACTAAAGCAATTGCTCTATGGCACGATTGAAAACTAACGTATTGGTGGAGGGCTTTAGCGGTCGCATTGATCGGCTGCTTTTTAAACAGTATAAGTATGGGACGGTAGTATCTAAAATGCCCGACCGGAGCAAGGTAAAGCTAACCGCCAATCAAAAAAGCAAACAAACGCTTTAAGCAAGCGGTAACCTATGCACGATCAGTATTAGCCAATGTTTCCATGCAGAAGCAGTATGCCAAGCAAGTGAAAAAAGGAAAATCGCTCTATCATATTGCGCTTGCTGATTTTCTAAAACGAGATTTAGATTCAAAACAATAGCTAAATTTGTAGAACATTTGTTAAAATGAACTATCTAACGCGGATCACAATCAATCCGGATATCTGCTTTGGTAAGCCGTTCATTCGCGGCATGCGATGGCCTGTAGCGGTTATTTTAGACCTGCTAAGTTCAGGAATGTCATTTGCGGAAGTGTTAGAGGATCACCCCGAATTGGAAAGAGAAGATATTCTGGCTGCTCTTCAATATGCAAAGCTCACTACATCTGGCAAATCTATCTACGACATGGCATCTTAAAGATGAATTTTGTTTGCGATGTTCATATTTCTTAGGGGCTAGTGTACTTCCGCTAACGCTTATTTGCAACGCGTGCTTTTCCTAACTGAATTCCAATAAAGCCTCCATTGTTGCATGTCAGGGGTGTACGACAGTTTTCCCTAAGGTGGATAGCTCAATGGTGTACTTTGTGCAACCTTTGAGCACTTAGTGGTTTGCATTTTTACCACAGGGAACACAAAGAAACCACAATGGTCACGGAGAAATGCAAAACTGTCGTACACCCCGTGTAAGAAAAGTACGCGTTCAGGAGTCATTTATTTAGTAGATTTACGTTAACAACTATTAATAACAACGCATACAATATGATAAAGACCATCGCCATACCAAAAACCAATAGCTACCAATTGGCTATACCCGCCAGCTACATCGGAAAGGAAATAGAAATATTGTTTTATGCGGTAGATGAGGTGTCGAAAGAAAAAAGTGTTGAGCCAAAAATGAAAATGTCCGACTTTTGGGGAACCTTAAGAGATGAAACTGCTGATGAGTTGCATAATGCAGTGACCGAAAGTCGCGATAGTTGGGAAGGCAGACTCAAGAAGCAACTTTGACGATTGTGTACTTGCTGGATACCAATGTAGTAATCGATTTTTGCAATGCAAAGCTTCCTTCAAATGCGCGAAGTCGCGAGGCGGAGACTCCGCGAGGAAAAAGCGTGGTAGTGATTTATGCGGTCTGCCATCAAAAACGCGATCCGAGTAAATTATCGAAGAGAAAGTAGCTATTAGACCTCAACTTCCTCGAACACAAAGTCAGGAGAAATTATCCCAACCTCCGTTTTTTGGGTCAACTTTTTATGGTTCGATAATCGCTGCGCTAGCTTGTCGAACAGCTGCGTATGGATTGGTTGTGTCATCCGCTGGGATAAAGAAGAAGTAGAAAAGAGCCATTAAAACTTTATCTTTG
>JABFSY010000171.1 GCA_013140395.1 Cyclobacteriaceae bacterium | reverse complement strand
AGATATGAGAGAGGATTAAGGAATTTCTTCGATCTTTATATTCCAAAATCTGACTATTGGTCTTTTTTTGACAATTCAAATGGGATCGTTGAAATGATTGCAGATGGAGAGGGATTTCTAACGAGAAATGTTATTGACAAGCTAATATGGAAAAAAGTACTGGTACAATCAAAAAGGAACATAAACTGATTCGTGATAAAGTATTGCGTGGCTTGAGACTGTCCTACAAAAGACTAGTAAAAAAGCGTGCACTTGAAAACGGTGACCTAGTACTGATGGTGAATGGTAAAATAAAAAATGTGAAAGCCAGGCGGATTAAAATTTAAGATCATCGATGATCATTGACCCAAAAGAAATTCCAGTTCCAAAACTACAGAGCTATCTGCAAGCTTCGGTTTCTCCACGCCCCATTGCATTTGTTAGCTCTATCGATAGAGAGGGACATGTCAACCTGAGTCCATTTAGTTTTTTTAATATGTTCAGCATGAATCCACCGATTCTGGTTTTTTCTCCCTCCAGAAGAGTGCGGAACAATACAACGAAGCATACACTCGAGAATGTGCAAGAAGTGCCAGAAGTGGTGATCAACATGGTAAACTACCAAATGGTGCAGCAGACGTCATTGGCAAGTTGTGAGTATCCCAAGGGTGTCAATGAATTCCTCAAAGCCGGATTTACGGAAGTAAAATCCTCTATCGTAAAGCCACCAAGGGTAGGGGAGTCGCACTTTTCTTTTGAATGTAAAGTCAATCAGGTCATCCCCTTGGGTACTGAAGGCGGTGCAGGTAATTTAGTTGTTTGTGAAGTGCTGTTGATTCACTTGGATGATGCTGTCTTGGATGAGCAGGGTCGCGTGGATCCAAACAAAATGGATTCAGTTGCTCGCATGGGCAGTGATTATTATTCTCGCGCTAATGGGGAAGCGGTATTTACAGTACCCAAGCCCAATGAAAAAATAGGAATTGGCATTGATGCGATTCCTGAACACATTCGGCATAGTAAAATATTAACTGGAAATGACTTGGGAATGCTTGGTAATATAGAGAAGCTACCAGACGCGGAAAGTGTCAAACAATTTAAACTTAACAATCAGTTTACAGAAACCTCAGCGCTGGATACAGAAAGAAAGCATCAACTAGCCCAGCATTTTTTGGCTGAAGGAAATGTGGAAGCCGCCTGGAAGATATTATTAGGTTAGCAAGAGCGACTATTTTTTTCGCTTTTTCACCGACAGTTCATGGTAGCCATACGTAGAATCTTTCTCGCGCTCAAACTGTATGTCAGTCAATTCTCCAATTACTATTTCAGCTGTTGTATAGATTAGGTTGTCATCGAGTAGATGGCCACCCATTGTAGCCCCTGTGCTATCAGCGAGGGATAGATGTAAGTGGGCGGACGTATCAGAGAATGTTCCCACCAAGGAAAGAATTTCAAAATGATCTTTTCGTTGGGTTCCCGCTGATTGGTTAGCAAACCGAAGATTTGATTGTTCTAAGCTCCCCACACAGGTTACAATAAATCCAGCTTTCAGTTTTTCTTTCGCTGCAAAAGCCATCAATTCTTTTTTTAAGTCTTGATGCGGCTTTAGCCGAATGGTAAAGAAGGTTGACTTGCTAGATAGTTGTTGAGCCACACTCATATTCTCGATACATACAAGAAACAGAACAATTGATAACCAAGGCCGACACCTCATTTTCAAATTTTCAAATTGTCTAATCTTCAAATTAATTAAGGAAACCTAGGGAATTTCGAGAAATCGGGCTCTCTTTTTTCTAAGAATGCATTCTTACCCTCTTTCGCTTCATCACTTAAATAATAGAGTAGCGTAGCATTACCTGCTAGTTCTTGAATACCAGCTTGTCCGTCTAGCTCTGCATTCAAAGAACACTTCAGCATCCGAATAGCCAGCGGGCTTTTCTTTAAGATCTTATTCGCCCACTCTACATAGGTCTCTTCCAGTTTTTCCAATGGGACCACTTTGTTGACAAGGCCCATCTCCAATGCTTCTTTCGCATCGTATTGATCGCACAGATACCAGATCTCTCTTGCTTTCTTTTGACCAACAATCCGCGCCAAATAGGAAGCACCAAACCCTCCATCAAAACTTCCAACGATTGGCCCTGTCTGCCCAAAGCGTGCGTTTTCAGCAGCAATGGTTAGATCACAAACTACATGAAGCACGTGCCCGCCACCAATAGCCCACCCTGCCACAGCAGCGATAACTGGTTTTGAACTGGAGCGAATTAATTTTTGAAGATCAAGTACATTTAATCTTGGAACTGTGTCATCACCCACATATCCACCATGGCCACGTACACTTTGGTCGCCCCCACTGCAAAATGCTTTGCCACCTTCGCCAGTTAAAATGATAACACCCACTTCCGGATCTTCACGACAGATATTCATCGCGTCAATCATTTCTTTCACGGTGAGTGGCGTAAATGCATTGTGTACACGTGGCCGGTTAATGCTGATCCTAGCAATGCCATTGTATTTGTGAAACAATATTTCTTGGTATTCGATAACGGGTTTCCAGGCGTATTTAAGAGTCATATTCTTTTGTTTTATCTATTGTTGTTCTAAGTATGGATGGCTGCAAGCTATTCAACAAAATCAATTTGGTCCGGAAATAAATTTATTTGCAAGCTGTTTTTTTCTTTGATAATCAGCCATTTCAATAGCTGCTTTTAACACTCCAATATAGCCGACACCAAGCGAGATGAGGCCAAAAGAGAGTTCTTGTAAGTATTTATTCGAACCAAACATCCCAATCATTCCTAAGATAAGAAAAAACAAAATTTGAACTGCCATTAACCCCAAGAAAATGCTTGTTTTTCGAGGACTGTCATAGACCCATTAGGAAGGCTTGTTCTGGACCTTCGTTGTGTCTTGTAGTGTAGAAAGACTGACTCCTAAACCAAGAAAGACAAATGCTTTGTTTAACTCTACTAGATAAGCATCTAAGTTTGCCATTACACCATAGAAGTCTGTAAAAAAGGGCCTGCAGCAATAAAACAATCCTAATAACAATAAAGGATACTGCAAATAGCTGGCGAATTGGAAGAATCGTTTAGGGTCTTTCATGTTACTGCAAAAATGAGTTTTTTTACTTAGCCGTTATACCCTTTTTTGATAGTTGATTTGAATCTATGAAATGCTTCTTTGGCTTCGTTCGGATCACTCTTAATTTCAAGAATTTTAACCGATCCTTCGAAGTTGAAAAAATCCTTCAGACTATTTTTTGTTTTCTTCAATGTGTCGAGCAAAATATAACTAGTACCAAACTCTTCGGTCAGGTTTTTTGCGGTGAGCTTTTGTTGCGTAACAAAATACTCTTCTGACTCAGGTAAGTCACCCGGTCCATCTATCATTCCGAAGATAATTCCTCCCTGATTGTTGACGACCACGATGTGCAGATTCGGTAGGTTGTAATTATGCCAGAATGCATTGCGGTCGTAGAAGAAGGCCATGTCGCCTGTGATTAAAACGGTGGGTACATCACTGGTCAACGCATTTCCTACGGCAGTGCTGGTGCAGCCGTCTATTCCACTTGTTCCACGGTTGGCAAACACATGAACGCCTTTTTGTTGTTGAGTGAGGCCGATCATGTTGGCATAACGCACCGCCATGCTATTAGAAAGATGCAGGTTGCAGCGCAGGGGTAACGATTGTATTATCTCTTTGAGAACAGCTATCTCTGCAAAAGATGCCTCTTGAAAAAAATCTACGTGAGAGCGCTGCGTGCGATGCTCTTCCGCTTGCCATAGATGGAAGTAGTTTGATTTCTTCTGATTTTCGAATTTTCCTGGTTGTTCTGTGTCCAGTAACGACTCAAAAAAATTCTCGACTGAACTTCGGATTACTTTTGTCAAGGATTGAAATGTATCCGGTACTGTTCCGGCTGGCTGAATATGCCAGTGTTCAAGTGGCTTGTGACTTCTTATAAACTGTTTGACGTTTTTTGAAATGACCGATTTGCCAAAGGTGATCAGAAGTTCCGGCTGTAATGATTCCTTGACGGATTTGCTGCCTTGACCGAGGATGGAATCGGCAAACCGAATGGTGTTTTCGGATCCATGAAAGTTTGAAATAACGTCACCAATGACGGCCGCATGGTGTTTTCTCGAGAATCGGTCAACAAGTTTGATTAATGCATCATTGTACTGTTGCTGCCCTGCAATGATCATAACTTTTGAAAACCCAACCAGCGACTGATCCAATTCTTCTTTCTCCGAATGAGTTAGCGATGTGGTGAATTT
>JABFSY010000055.1 GCA_013140395.1 Cyclobacteriaceae bacterium | reverse complement strand
AATTATGAGTAGCCATGCTATTGAGCATTTGCCAGTGATTTCAGAGTTTATTCGCTTTGCATCGTCTAAGCTAATCAAGGATGGTATTCTCATCTCTTTTTGCCCAAATGGATCATCTGAATTCAGAGCCCGCGAGCCTAACACCTTTCATGTGAACTGGGGATTATTGCATCCCAATTATTTGGATGTTGATTTTGCGGCTCATACCTTCAGAAAAAACCCATACCTTATCCTTACGGATGATTGGAGGTATAATTTGGAATTGTTGAGAAAGTGGGACGGTCATTCACAAATCATTGGCGAAAAAAGAGATGGACAAGAACTATTGATAATTGCAAAACCGAACGTAATAGTATCCTAATATGGAATTTGTTGACATCGCAAATTTTAGAGCCAAGCGTGACGAGCTTAAAGAACAATGGAATTCTAAAAGGCCATTTCGCTATTTAGTAGTAGACAATTTTTTGAGCCCTTCAAAAGCAGAAGAAGTTTTAAATAGCTACCCCGCAGTAGACCAGGGCGAATGGGACGGCACCACCTACATTAACCAGAAGAATAAGTTTCAGCAAAGAGAGTTTCTATCTGATTCCATATTTTTAAATGTTTTTGACGAACTTAATAGCGCTGACTTTTTGAAGGACATTGAATATATTACTGGAATAGAGAAGCTTATCCCTGACAAAAAGCTTTTTGGAGGAGGGTTGCACCAATCTATAGCAGGTGCCTTTCTAGATGTACATGTTGATTACAATATTCATCCTGAAACAAAGTTACACCGTAGATTGAACATCCTTATCTATATGAATAAAGATTGGCGCGATGAATATGAAGGACATTTGCAACTATGGGACATGAAGGATAAAGTAATGATTGGAAATATTGCCCCCACTTTTAACCGAATGGCAATGTTCGAAACAAATGAAATTTCATTTCACGGCCACCCAACACCACTTCAAACCCCTCGGGGAGTGACACGAAAATCAATTGCTGCTTATTATTATTCACAAAGTCGACCTTCGAATGAAATAACAAGTGAGCACAATACTATTTATGTAAACACCCAAGGTGTTAAAGGCAAAACGAAGAATCTTTTTTCGGGTATAAAGGCTTTGCTAGAAAGAGTGAGACGGTAATTCAATGATGAATAGGAGATGAAGGTGGGTGAAATCACTAAAAAGCGAATCTTAGTTTTAGAAAATGCAGTCGATGTCACTGGTGGACTTAAATCAATTTTAAGCTCTAGCATAGCATTGTCCAATCATTTTGAATTCATTTTTTTGCTTCCGACTAATACTCAATGTGCTGCCTATGTTCGTAATCGTGGGTTTTTAGTAGTTGAGTTTCCTTTCAAAGAAATAAATAGAACTATTTTTTCGTGGATCATCTATCTCCCTTCTCTTTTGATAAATACATTTAAGCTGAAGAAGCTGGTTAGAGAAAGGAAAATTGATCTGCTTATTGCTAATGATTTTTACAATCTTCTCCCAAGTGCATTTCACTTTTTGGGCGGTAAAATACCCTATGTTTGCTTTGTTCGATTTTTACCAAATCGATTCCCGAGGCTATTGGTAAGTGCTTGGCAGAATTGTCACATAAGATTTGCATCTACCTTAATTGCCGTTTCAAACTCGGTTAAAAACCAATTGATAGTTAATGAAAAGCTAGAAGTCATCTATGATGGGTTACCGGAAAACTTTAATGTCATGAGCTTGCCAATACCAAAAGCGACCTTACCATCAAACACACTTCTTTATTTGTCCAACTACATTGAGGGAAAAGGGCAAGATCTTGCATTGAAAAGTTTTGCTGGTTTGGCTTGTAAGTACCCGTTATGGAAGTTAAGGTTTGTAGGCGGTGATATGGGCACAATAAAGAACAAAGTATACAAAGAATCTTTGATGAAGAGTGCCATAGAAATGAAAATTCAAGAACAAGTAGAATGGGGTGCATTTGCAGAGGAGGTTATTCAAGAGTACAAGGCAGCTGCCATTGTGCTTAATTTTTCTAATTCAGAATCTTTTTCATTGACATGCTTAGAGGCGATGGCGGCAGGGCGGCCTGTGATATCAACCAACAGTGGGGGGCCATCTGAAATCATTGTGGATAGAGAATCGGGTATACTTGTTCCGGTTGGTGATATTCCGGCAATGACTTCTGCTATGGATTACTTGATGGGTGATCCCGATAGCTGCGAGAAAATAGGTATAGCTGCTTTTCATCATGTCCGAAAAAAATTCTCACAAGAGAATACCATTGCCAAGCTCCAAGAAGCATATCTAAAGGCGTTAGCAATTGTATAAGCATACTTAATTGGGTTACGATCGTTAATATTGATAGATATAGTACTTCATGAGGACTTTACTAGTTGTTGGCGTATGGATTTTAATAGGTAGTAGCTTATTAGCTCAATGTCCTGTCACAGATTTTGCTTCTCCGTCTTTGGCATGTAGCGGTCAAAATATTTATGTTCAAAACCTAACAGTGGGTGCCGCTAGCTATGAGTGGGATTTTTGCAGTGGCGATCTTGCCCTCACTCCCAGTGCAAGCATCGCTGCCAGTAGTAATTTACTTTTTCGCACGAGATCCATGCGTGTGGCACATGATTCAAATTCAAATTTGTGGTATGGGTTTACGATTGATCAAGCAAATAGCCCTTATAAGCTAATACGTTTCAATTTTGGTAATAGCCTATCCAATGATCCATCGGTGGTCGATCTGGGCAATCCTTCCAATGTGCTTAATAGCGCTTTTGATCTTCAGCTGCACAAGGAGGGAAGTAATTGGTATGGACTGGTAGCTAATACAGGTACCAACTCATTATTGCTGCTGAGTTTTGGTACAGATTTAGGATCCACTCCAATAGTTCAAAATCTCGGATCATTTGGAGTACTTGATACGCCAGACGGAATTTTTCTTGCTGTGGAGAATGGAATGTTATCTGTCTTTATAACGAATGGTGGGTCAGTTTCGGAAATAGTTAAGTTAACATTTGGCAGTTCGATTTTAAATGCACCCACTATAAGTTCATTTCCTGTAGCCGGAGGTTCAGCATTGCGTGGAATTGCAATGATCCGTGAATGCGATCGCTGGTTTGGTTTGGTGATTTCCTACGGGAACGGAAAAGTTTTTTGGCTGGACTTTAGTAATGGACTAAGTCAATCACCTCAATCGGGCGAGATTACATTTTTTACTTCATACAATTTTCCAACAAATATTGCGCTGGGACTTGATGGCAGCGAATATTTTGCTTTTATCCAATCTGCGTTAGGTGAACAATACAGACTTTCCTTTGGATCAAGTATTATTGATAAAGCTGGGACAGGACAAAACCTGGGCAACTTTGGAATTTCAAATGAAAATTCTGCCTTAGAGTTGGTAAAAGTAAAGTCAGATTGGTTTGGTTTTTCCATAGACTTGACGAATCGTAAATTGGTACGGCAGACATTCCCAGCGATGTGCGATGCTTCTACTGCCATCAGTACTGGCCAAAACCCATCACAACTCAGCTTCGCAGCAAGTGGCACAAAAAAAATTTCCCTCACTGGAATTTCGTCAGACGGGGCAATCAGTTCTCAAAGTAAAGCAATAACTATTTCACCTAGTATTGCTCCGGATATTGCCTTCACATCTGCCAATGTATGTGCCAACAACAACGTCAACTTCACTGCTCAAAACACTTCTGGAAACATTACTTCCTATGCATGGAGCTTTGGCGACACTAATACCTCACCCCTTACTAATCCTTCTAATATATATGCAACTGGGGGCACTTACACTGTAGCTCTGCAAGTAACCGCCACAAACGGCTGTATCAACATCGCCAAATCGGACGTTGCCATTTACGATCAACCTATCGCTGATTTTGCACTTCCCTCGGCCAGTCCTTTTTGTACCAATCAAAATTATGTATTTACCAATCAATCCACTTTTGATCCCGCTTCCAGCCCTACATGGGAATGGCTATTGAATGGGACGTTGGTTTCGAGCACACAAAATTTAGCTCAAGCCTTCGCTACTTCAACTGCTCAAGAGATCAGATTAAAAGCAAAAATACCTGGCTGCGAAAATGAAATCATAAAAAATGTAAACACCGTTTTGCCCGGCCCCCTTACCAATTTTTCTTTTGCCAGTGATTGCCAAGACTCACCTGTCGCTTTTACCAACACCACTTCTGGCACCATCACTTCTTACTTATGGACTTTTGGTGATGGCAATACCTCTTCATCCACAAATGCATCTAACACGTATGCCGACATCGGTTCCTACAATGTAAC
>JABFSY010000368.1 GCA_013140395.1 Cyclobacteriaceae bacterium | reverse complement strand
CCGTTAGGAAGTACAGCGCTCTACGTTGCCCGGACTTTCCTCCCCGACTAGTCGGGGCGATAAGACGGCTTGCATTGCAGCAAAGGTACAAGGGTTTTTAGACTTTATGTAAAAGGGAGGCATTTGCTTAAAGGTAGCTTTCCGTAAAGCCGTTGCTAGTGAATATCTGATCCTGTCAACTTCATTTCATACTGATCCCCCAGATTTGCAACTTCTTGTAGCATTTCTTTGATTGTTTCTTCCGTCAGGTTATCAAGAGAAGCCACCGCCTCTACTTGCAGATAGTTTTGATTGATCACAAATCGGCAATAGTTAAAAAAGGCTGTCTGCTCTAGCAACATCTTATAGTCGATTGTTAAAGAAGAAGAACAGACTTTTGAATTCAGTGAAATCAACTGCCGATTATACAGTTCATTTTTTTTAATCGTGCCTAACACTGTTTGAAAGCGCCCACCCGAAACAGGCATGATGATGATAGACTGGAAGCTGTCATATTGAGTGAATTGTCCGCCAATTTGCTCAGCGTAGTTCTTCATAATTTTTGTTAAGTCCATGGGGTGGGTGTTTATGGGGTAAGTTAACAAACCGTCACAATATTTTCTAATGTTATTCGTGCTGGCTAGTTCCCGCCATCTTTTTCAGGTACAGCGTCTTTCGGTTCTTCAGCCTTTGTCTCCCGCCTTTTGCGTTCCCGAGTGCGTGTGATGAGATCCAGCCAATTATTGAAGTTTTGGGTATGCGCTAAACTGACACCAGCACTGATCGTTGCTTGTGTGCCAAGTGAGTTTGTTAATTGGTTGATATTTGTTCGATTGAACATTTTTACCTTGAATTTTCCATCGGGGGTCAGCAAATAATCTACCGTCCAGTCGCCTAGTAAATTAGATACCTCAGATCTCGCATACTGATTTCCAAATGTGCCATCGCGTGTGACGCGCAGGCGTCCCCCCAAGAAGGAATACGATAACCGAAGTTGAAAGGTGTTAAAAGCCTCTTGGTCAAAACTGGGCAAATCAAAATCAATTTCAAGATTTTCATCTACTTGGGTAAGCCAGTAACTCAGTTGGTTAGAAAGCAACTCACTGACACTTCGCGTCAGGTCAGCACCGCTTGCAGTGAATGCGTCAAGTGGCGAAAAGCGTCTTAAAATAATCAAACTAAAAACCTGTTTCTGCAATTCCTGTTCGTCTAGTTTGGCTTTGAATTGCTGAAAATACATTTTTAACGGAATGGCTTGACCCTGGTCTACAGGCACAGAATTAGGAAGATCATTGGCGATGATATCAAAATTGATTTGTGGGCTAAGCATAGCGCCTTCTAATTTTAACAGTACATCTACAGGATATTTTCTTCGCATCTGTGGTGAATTCGCCTCAATTGGATTCAACAAAATTGGAGCAAGGGAAGTTAGTTGCTTGTAACTTGCATTGAGCGCCAACTGGCCGCTATAGGGATCCCCGGTCCAACTGATACGACTGCCTTTATTGATAGTAAATTCTTTATTGATAACATCGTAAAGCGTGAAGTTGTAGTAACCTCTTTCAAATTCGTATAGACCAAACATGGTGAATTCTCCCTTTGTATCCAGCTGCAACCGGATGTCGCCACGACCATAACCCCGGATGATATCGCCCGATTTTGCATCAAAGATAATTTCAGCATATGCATCTGGTGTGATATCCAAATTCAGGTCCATGGTTATTCCGGTAGGTTGAGATTTGGCCTTTTTGGCAAGTAAATTTTTCTCTTTGCTTTCCTCACTGAGGTTGACGAATGAAATGAACTCCTTTTTTTCGGCCGATTGTGTACTGTTCATAGGAATCAGTATTCTTGTTTTCTTGTCCGATCGAGCCGTTGCCGAAATCTTCATGTTCTCAAGCGGTCCCAAAATATTGAGATCACCGGTAGCATAGGCTTGCCCGTAAAAAAGACTATTGTCTTTTGCAGAGGTATTCAAGAGCTGAAAGTTTGAAAACTCGGCATTCAAGTTGATTCTAAATTTTGAATAGTTTTTATGGGTGAGGTATCCGATTAATTTTGACGAATTCTTAAAACTATCTTTCAATTCGATATCATCAAAAATAATCTGAGTGGGGTTCATTACGAGTTTTCCCGAAAATGTATAAAGCGTTTTCAGATAATCAATCATAATCTGACCATCTTCAATAATTCCATCGCCATTCACAAGTGGCTTGGCAAAGTCTCCTGTAATTTGGTACTGACCTGAAAGGGTACCATCAATCTCGGAGAAAATCCCACGCATAAAAGGTTCGATAATCTTCAAATTGGTTTTTGCCAAAATTGCTTTTACGAAGAGTGGATTTTCTTTTTTTGGATTGTAGAACCCTGTTAAAGAAACTGTTCTTTTATTGAATCGGTCGATTGTAAAATCAATATCAAATTGCTGCTTCTCCCGGTTCCACGTATTTTTTCCGTTGACGTCCCCAATCAGAAAGCTATTGACCGCCAACCCATTGATTGAAACATCGTTTTGAAGAAATGGGCTAACGTACACATCGCGGATTTTTATTTCCCCATTTACAATACCATTGAATTTCTCAGAACTTATGGCATTAAGAATACTCAGGTCAAAATTGCTTACTCGAAGTGTCAACAATTGATCACTTTGTTCTGAAATAAAGCCATCCAACAAAATTGATTCGTTCTCGTTTTTCAATTCAAGGTCGCGAATGACCCATTCCCTACCTTTAGTTAAAAGGAAATTTTTTTGATTTACTGTCCACTCCTTGTCCAGCGCCCGGATGCGTGTCGGAAGTATTTTTATTTTAACGCTATCCTTTAAAAAATCAATTTCAGATTTTAACCTCATTAAGTTCGTGGTACCGACCTGATTTGCGTCAAGACTGAAATTGACATGATCTTTGTTCCAGACAATTTCAGAAAAAAGATTTTGCGTTGCGAAAGCGCTCGCCAGTTGTTGCTTTTCTGATGTAACAGATAGTATTGCGAGCACGTTTACACTATCCCGAATTTTTGAACCCGAAAATTCAATTTCGTTTTTCAAAAAAAGCCTACTACCTATGGTCACCGTATCTACACTTGAGTAAACACTAAGAAATGAGGTTAGTCCGTTATTAAACTGTCCAACAATCTTGGTATTTTTTGATACGGTCGCATCAATCCCTGCCAGCGTTGCCAGAGGATTTATGTCGTTTAATTTGATTTCAAAATTTGCCTGATACCCCTGAATGCTTTTTACTTTTTGTGAATAGTAGCTTGCGATGGCCGTTTTGTCATTTTTTACGTTTAGTTTAAATTCATTATACAACCGGGCTACGTCATTGAACAGAGATGAGTAGTAGTATCGACCACGGAGTGTGGCGTCTATCAACGAACTGCGCAGGTTTAAAATTCGACCCTCTTGTTCAAGCAATGAGGTTACATGGATCGAATCTAGGTTTAGCGATTGATCTTTGTATGAGATCCTGGTGTTTTTAAATTTTGCATTTCCAAAAATACTATCGATTTGAAGCCCTTTTGTATCAATATCGAGGTAGGTACGGATTGCCAAAGGATCACTAATGAAACCCAATTTGTCGAATTGGGCTGTGTCTAAACTTGCTTGAATCTTTACTCTATTAACACCTTTTCGCAAATCGATGGAACCATTTGCGTTAAACTGCAAATTTGGATCGTCAATCGTCATTTGTCCGCTAAACAATTGGCTGGCAAATCGAGCATTTGTTGAGATGTTTGCATAGTTATATCCAAGTATTCCGATAGAGCGAATTTTTCCGTTTAAGAAAAAGTCAGCTGATTGTGCAGTTAGACCTGTGCCTCGAATCTGGCCAGTCAGATTTACCTGTTGGAACGTAGTGGTGTCTTTAAAATATTGCCCCAGTCGAAATTCCTGCAAGGATAAATTGCCCGTGTACGAAGACTTTTCAACAAATTCCCTGTTGATTTTTAAGTTTATGTCTGATCTTATTTTGCCAAGGGTGCCGTTGAAATCTCCGTTTGCTACAAAGTCGTTCAAAAAACCTGTGAATTTCCCTTTTAGAGCAAACCTATTCAACGGCTTTATAGCTTTGAAAATATTTTCAGGAAATAGAAAAGACAGATCATTAATGTTCACCGCACCTTTCTTCACGTCTAATTCTATAAATGTCTCGGCAACAGATGGAAGCCCGTCCATTTGCAGTTTACCCTCGATCGATGTAGAACCGAGTTTGGCGCGCATATTTTGATAATTGAAACGCGCAATTCTCCCCGTAATATTTCCTTCTAATTCCAGCGGTATTGGCAATGGAGATTTTCCTCCAC
>JABFSY010000192.1 GCA_013140395.1 Cyclobacteriaceae bacterium | reverse complement strand
GTGCTCGTGTTTGTGTTAATAATCGCGATTGCTCGTTTTGTACAAGACAATACCTCCTTATTAATAATAGGTCTGATGATTAGCGCTGCAACATCTTCTATGGTGGCAATGCTTCAGTTTGTCAGCAAAGCTGAAGATCTGCAAACATTTATTATCTGGTCGATGGGTTCGGTGGGCAGCACCAACTGGCAAGAAGTAAAGATACTTGCGCTCGTAGTACTGGTAGGTATTGGAATTGCGGTATCGCAGGTAAAGTCGTTAAACGCGCTTTTGCTTGGAGAAAGCTATGCCAGAAGTCTGGGAATAAACATTTCATCCTCTCGACTGTGGATTGTTGTCTCAACAAGTTTGCTGGCGGGCAGTGTTACAGCTTTTTGCGGCCCAATTGCTTTCGTAGGCCTTGCTGTACCTCATTTGGTGCGCTTGGCAGTCCAAACTGCCAATCACAAAATACTCTTGCCCCTGGTAGCAATGGCTGGTGCCAGCATGTTGTTACTATGTGATGTATTTGCGCACCTACCCAATAGAACTCAAGTGCTTCCGATCAATGTGATCACTTCACTGATTGGTGCACCTCTAGTGATTTGGATGATCGTGCGAAACAAAAAAGTGAGCGTATGATTTCTGCTCAAGAACTTTCTGTCGGTTTCCGAATTCGGGGCAAAGAGCAAATGCTATTTGAAAAAATTGATGTGCATTTACCTCCGGGCGAATTGGTTTGTTTTATGGGTTCAAATGGCGTGGGCAAGTCTACGCTATTGAAAACGCTTGCCGGGCTGCTGCCTCCGCTCGCTGGCAAGGTAACCGGCCTTGATCAAAATGTAGCATTGGTATTGACCGACAAGATCACCGCAACCAATATGACGGTCTATGACCTCGTGTCCTTCGGACAATATCCCTACCTCGATTGGCGTATTTCTCTATCTGCCGCTAACGAAGAAGCAATTGAAGGCGCCATTCGTCAGGTTCATTTGGAGTCCTTGCGTGATAGAAAACTGAATGAACTAAGTGATGGCCAGCTGCAATTGGTCATGATCGCCAAAGCCCTGGCCCAACAGACCCCAGTTATACTATTAGACGAGCCAACGGCTCACCTGGACTTAAATAATCGCGTGGAGGTAATGAACCTATTGCGATCACTATCCAGAAAGTTGGGTAAATCTATTCTGGTAACTACACATGAACTTGACCTTGCCTTACAAACAGCTGACCTAATTTGGCTAGCAACAGCCAATAAAAAAATAAAAAAAGGAATACCAGAAGATTTGGTGCTTGATGGAGCTTTCGATGAGGTTTTTCAATTTAAAGGATTCGACCTTAAAACGGGGAAAATTGAGCACGAGGCTCATCGCAAAAAAGAAGTCCAACTATTGGGTACGGGCTATTCTTTTCTTTGGACAAAAAATGCATTGGAGCGATCTGGCTACGGGGTAGTTGAAAAAGCGAAAATTCAAATCACAGTCTTTGGAGAAAGTAAGACATTATGGAAACTGAATGGATCTCAGTTTGAAAGTCTCGCCACTTTACTAGCAGCAATATCTCACGAATGAGATTTCATTTTGATTTTGCAAAACGAGCGGGGTGTTTCTCTTCGAAGCCAGTCGCTTGTTGAAAAAGATAGGCCGCTTCAAGCAGGGGTCCCTCATCATATAGATTTCCAATCAAAGAAATCGAGGTAGGCCGGTTCTTTTTATCAAATCCATTAGGAATTGTAATGGCGGGATGACCCGTAAGATTAGTGGCCAACGAAACGTGCTCACCATTTGTCGGGGAGATAATGAAATCATACCCTTTGATCATCGCATTAAATTTCTCGATAAGAACTGCTCGATGTCGATTGGCTTGCAAATATTCAACGGCAGAAATAAACCGTGACTGTCGCAACGAGTTCGCTCTGGATTCTTTGTTTTGTTCCGATAACATACGATCTCTATGCTCACGCACCAGCTCGTCAAACGAAGCGCCAGCTTCTGCACGTAGTATGATGTCAAACGCATCAAAAGGAATGGAATCTGGCATCTTCACCTCTTCTAAAACTGCTCCCAGTTCTCTGAACTTTTCCAAACTAATCGAATCATTTACCTTAACTCTGGTAGTATCTTTTTTATTGAACAGCTTTTTAAAATATCCAATCTTGAACCCTTTGAGCGTAAGCGGGGGATTAAATGAAAATGGATAGTCCACGACCGAACGATCCTGCTCACTATTATTTTTTCCTTTGATAACGTTGAATATGATCGCACAATCCTGTGCCGAGCGACCAATTGGACCTACCTTATCCATCGACCAGGAGAGCGTCATGCTTCCAGCACGGCTCACCGCCCCGAAGGTTGGTCTCAATCCGGTTACTCCACAACGAGCGGAAGGCGCAATGATAGACCCTAACGTTTCGGTGCCAATTGCGAAAGCAACCAACCCCGCTGAAGTAGCAGAAGCTGATCCGGCAGATGAACCACTTGCACCTTGCTTCAAATCCCATGGATTTTTTGTTTTACCCCCAAACCAAACATCGCCTCTTGCGAGCGTACCCGAAGTAAGTTTGGCCACAAGTATAGCTCCGGCATCTTCCAATCTTTTAATCACGGCCGCAGTCTCATCGATTACTTGATTTTGGTACGGCTCAGCACCCCAGGTCGTTTTGTAGCCCGGAGTAGAAAACAAATCTTTGATCCCGTAAGGAATCCCATGCAACACACCAAGATCAATGCCCTGCTTGATTTCAGAATCTGCTTTTGCCGCTTGCTTCAACGCCAACTCTTCTGTGATGGTCACGACCGCCAAAAGAGTGTCTTTATATTTTTTCAGCCCATCTAAATAGATTTGTGTGAGACGAGTTGAAGTGATTTTCCCCGACTTGATCAACGCACTAAGTTCTGTTACTGACAGGAAAGCTATTTGAGTATCTGTCTCTGGCAGCGAAACCTCTTTGACTAACTTCCAATCGGATTGACCAGCGCGGGTCTTAGGTATAAACTGATTGGGTCTTGGATCAAAATAAAGAGCTGGTGAGGTAGTGAACTTTAGTTTAACCATCCGCATGCTGTCATATCCCTTTCGGTTACTTGAAAGGTAAGTGAGCATGGTATCAATCTCACCCTTAGAAAACTCTATTCCCAGTAATTTCTCGGCTGATTGCACATCGCCTCTGTTAATTTTTTTGGGGCTGGCGCACTGCACCAATAAAAAAGTAAGCAGAGCTAAAACAATCGAGGCTGCGTTTTTCATTCGGAAGAGAAATTTTAAACTCTCTCCACACCTAGACCTGGCTTGTCTGAGCAGGTCATGATTCCATCTTTCAAAATAAACCCGCCTTTTACCACATCACGAGCGAGATCAAGACTTCCATCAAGGTCAATGTATTTTGTATTAGAGCAAGCAAATGCCAAGTGTAAAGCAGCTGTGATACTCACAATACTTTCGTCATTGCAGCCCCAGAAAAGATCTATCCCTTCATGGAGTCCAATATCTGCAATTTTTAACCCCTGACTGATTCCACCACACTTCATCAACTTGATATTGAAAATACCAGCAGCACTTGGTGGCTTCACTATTCCCATAGCACTTGCAGGTGTAAGCAAAGATTCATCTGCGGCAATTACCTTTCTGATTTCGTCCGGCAATTTGCGCATTTCGTCAACCGCTTTTGCAGGAAGAGGTTGTTCAATCAACTCCACATCAAGATGCTTGGTCTTATTGTAGAACTCAATTGTCTTAGCCACATCGTAACCCTGGTTTGCATCGATTCGGATCACGAACTTCTTTCCGAATTTTTCGCGCAGTTTTACAATTCGCTCAATATCTTCACTGAGATCCTTACCAAGTTTAACTTTTAAAATTTTAAATCCTCGCTCATGATACTCTTGTGCTTCCCTTAGCGTGTCTTCGACATTCTTAATTCCAATTGTATTCGAGGTGGGCAATGAGTGTATTTTCTGACCCAAGTATTGCACAAGTGGAACACCCAAGAACTTAGTGAAGACGTCATACAACGCGATGTCGAGAGCAGCTCGCGCAGCCGGGTTAGCAGGAAATTTTTGCCAGACCTCAAAAGTAAGTTGATTCAACTCTCTGATATCGCGGCCTACCAAAAACTGGATGTTTCTTTCCTGCAAAGCTGATTTGCATTGTTCGAAACTTTCCCCCGTAACGTATTCGCTCGGATTGGCTGCGCCAATTCCTATTGTACCATTTTCAAGCTCTATTTCTACAAATGCATTGAGTACTTCGTCAATGGTTTTGAAGGCAATGGTGTAAGGCTTGGTATTGCCAAGATCGGCTGACCAAGATTTGATGGATTTTATTTTCA
>JABFSY010000426.1 GCA_013140395.1 Cyclobacteriaceae bacterium | reverse complement strand
ATCCCAACCAACATGATGCCTTTTGAAAAATATAAATAACACGCTACTGCATCTACTAAAATCCACACGAGCCAACATTCCATTTTTTTCTGAACCATTAAATAAGTCGCGACAATACTCATGACCGTTACAAATGAATCGGCAAAAGGAAACGCGCTGGGCTGACTAAAAAGTACTGGAAAAAATGAATGAAGATTTTTCGCCAGGGATCCAAATAGCAAAGTACCGATCAACCCGATCGCCAAAAAAAGTAACCACGCGAGGGGTGCCATCTTAGTTACCCTCAACTGATTTTTTTTGTCTTCTTCACCTATCCGCGGGTTTGTCCACCTCCACCAGCCCAGCAAATTGGTAACAAAAAAGAAAACTTGTAAAAACATATCCGGATACAACTGCACTTGATAAAACAAAAAGAAAAACAGCACTACATTGATAATGCCCAACGGCCAACTCCACACATTTGCTTTCGCAGAAAGGAAAACGGCAATTGCTCCAGCCAGCGTACCGAAAAACTCGAGGTAGCTCATAGAGTAGCCAAAGGCAGTGAAAAAGATAGATTGGTGAGAGAAGAAATCTGTCATTCAATATTTTTAGCGTAACTTTAAATGAAATTCAAAGCTATGGAAACTGTTCAAATAAAAATCATCAACCCCAAAGCCAAAAAGCTATTGAGTGGAATGGAGGATTTGAAGCTTATCAGCATTAATGCAGATAATTTATTTCCACTTACTGATGCCCAAAAAAAGAGCATAGCCACTAGCCGCAAACAGATAAAAAAAGGTGACTTTAAAGACCATGAAATGGTTACGAAAATTGCACGCGAGTGGATAAAAGAAAAATAATTTGATCCGCTCGGGCAGAAAAAAAATTGCTACATATCCTTGATTTTTATATTGAGAGAAATGGCAATAGCAAGTACTCCGCAAAAATATTGGATCGAGTAGAGAAATCCATAAACCTCCTAATTACCTACCCAGGTTTAGGACATCTAACAGAAAACAAAGAAACCAGAGTAATTGTAAAAGATGACTTCCTCATCTTCTATGAAGTAAGCCAGCTTTACATTGAAGTTGTTTCTTTTTGGGATGGCCGACAAAACCCAAAATATCGAATCGATAAGTCTTAATACTTCTATTCACGCCAATACTCCTAGCTTGATAAAGGCCGAAGGGGTTAAATAAGGTGGACTGGGGGTTGAATAAGTTCATTACCCGTCAATTTAGAGATACTATGAAATCCAATAAAATTTATTTCTAAATTTAGCTTTAAGCAAATACCAGTTTCATGAAATCATACCCCACCTACCTGCAATCATTCGGTTTATTACTCATCTTTCTTCTCTGCACTATTCTGAGTGTTATTGTGGTGCTTCCTTTCTTTTCGTTTGAAAGCGGGATAGGCATGACGATCATTTATACTTTATCGATTAGCCTTACGATAGTAATCGCTCTATTTATTCGGAAGGATTTTACTTTTCCGTTTAAGTGGTTTTCTCCATGGATTGTAGTTATTGGATCACTGGCGATTCTCTGCGCTCAATTAGCATTAGAACCGCTTACCAATCTCATTCCTTTATCTGACATCGTAAAGAAAATGATTGAGGAAACTATCCAACAACCTATTGCCTTCTTTATAATGGCTGTACTTGCTGCACCATTGTTTGAAGAGCTATTATTTAGAGGCGTGATTTTGCACGGGTTGTTAAAAAATTATCAGCCCTGGAAAGCAATTTTGTTTGGTGCCTTTTTATTTGCGCTGGTTCATGGCAATTTATCTCAAGGAGTTGGGGCATTTATGGGTGGGATATTGATGGGTTGGATTTATTGGAAAACCCAATCAGTATTGCCTGGAATTCTGATTCACCTAATCAATAATTTGGCGTCATTTGTTGGGGTGATGCTTACTCCGGAAGCAGCTATTTTCAAGAGTACGCAAGAATTTATCGGTAATGATTTAGTGTACACAACAATGGTGTTCAGTTGCGCGGCAATGGCTGTTGGTGCGATATGGCTGCTACATAAAAAATATCTTGCGAGCAAAGGTATTTCGTTGAATTCAGACACGATCATTTAAACCTTGACGTGGTCGGTAATTTTGCACAATGTAAAACTCGCAACCGTCCAAACATTTAACCCAGATTATGCAATAGAAATTCTATTGCATAATTGACGAATGAAAATCAACGATTTAGCCCCAAGTAAGAAAACCAAGTTGGTGATTTTCATCGTCAGGGTTTAACCTTGACATCCGCCTCAGGCGGATCGTCAACCCCCTGGGCAAACTATGCATTCCTAATGCATAGTTTGGGTTTAAAAGAATTGCTTGACGATGAAATTCAACCCAAATTTTGCGGTAGCAAAATTTGCCTACGATTGACGCAAAATGCATCGCATTTCGGTCAAGTCTGGTGACTCCTACAGTCGTATCAGACTCGTAGTGGGTTAACCCTGAAAATACTGACGGTACAGTCAGTGTTCTTCAGCCCTCCGGGCAGATTTTACCTCTAACTGCAAAGTCTGAGTTCAAACAAAAAAAATCAGGTATTTTTGAGAAAGCTAATTCCAAAATGGCCACCCCAAACCGAATCTTTATTTGTGACGACCATCCCATCATTATAGATGGATTATCTGTCTTATTCGAACAAAATAGTTACAAACTCATCGGGCACGCGACTACTGGTAATGAGCTTTTAAAAGCACTTCAAAAAGTAAAGCCAGATATCCTTCTATTAGACTTACACTTACCTGATATTGATGGCCTTACACTAATTGAGCAAATTAGATCGGTTGATGCCGATCTAAAAATTATAGTTCTCACCATGTATCGAGATGATTTTTTGATAAAACGTGTTGAAAAATTAGGTGGCAATGCCTACCTCCAAAAAAACGCCTCCAATAGTGAAATCCTTCAAGCGTTGAAAAGCGTATACGAAACGCCCTTTCATCTGTCTTCCACGCTCAAAGCTGAAACCGCCAGTTTAAGTCTAGTAAGAGATCAATTTGCACATAAATCAAAATTAACCCCTCGCGAATTAGAGCTGATTCCACACCTGGCAAAAGGAAAGTCCTCAAGTTCTATCGCCAAAGAATTACGAATAAGCCCGTTGACGGTTGATACCCATCGGAAAAACATTTTTCGTAAACTAAAAATCAATAGTGCTATTGAACTCACAAATTTTGCACATGCAAATAAATTGCTTTAGTTTTTTCCTGTTTTTTCTAGTGGCATTGAAGGCTTTGGGCGAACCGATACAGCCTATTTCGTTAACTAACGTGCACCAAAAAATCAACCTGACGGGTAAGGCCTATTACCTAACTACACCTGCCGAGGTTACGGTGGAGGAAGTAGTAACAAAAATCACCCTCGGCCGAGATCTTTCAGTATTTGAAAAGGTAAACCAAGGATATACCGCAGACATCTTTTGGCTGGCGATCCCGGTAAAAAATGACCTGAAAGAAAAACAATCGGTACTCCTGGAAATAGCAAACCCACATATTGACTATGTTCAGGCCTATTGGCTATCAGATAAGAATGTTGTGCCGTTTGGAAAAGAGACAGGGGACAACGTATCGTTTGATACGAGAAGTTTTAACCACAGAAATTTTATTTGGCCGATCGAAGGCCGTGGCGAAACGGCTTCTTGGATTATCCTGCGCATTGACAAAAGAAACTCATCACTTTTAATACCCGTTTCACTGTGGAGTACGAGTGCTTTTGTGGCACAAGAAACAAGGAACGATCTTTTCTATGGTATTTGTTTTGGCATGATGCTGTTGGTGGCCGCCTACAGTCTTTTTTCGGGTCTACTGCTACAGTCTAAAATCGAATTGTTGTATTCTCTGTTTGTGTTTACTGCCATCTTTTTTCTGGCAACGGGAGAAGGTTTTAGTTTTCAATATTTATACCCATCCAGTATAAATTTCAACAGCCTTTTCAGAGTCCTCACTACTGGCTTTTCATCCATATCGCTCATTCTTTTTTCAAAGACATTTCTACATCTTAAAAAATATTCGCCCGGAAGTAACAGGGTTCTAAACTATGTGCTAGTAGCTCTTCTGGCTCTTGCTTTACTAACGCCATTTCTCGCTGCGTTCTATTTTAAAAACAGCAAAATATTTGTTCCGTTAATTTTGGGCCACACCTTGGTTGCTAATTTGGCCTGCCTGACGGGCGCGCTGTACTCAGTAAAGTTTCAAAGGCAAACTGCCATCTTTTACTTAATTGCCTATTTCATCACTTTTGTTGCAGGCGCACTAGTAGTGATGGAAGATTTGGGATGGATTGAAAAACTGTCATTAAATCCGCTTTTTATAGGGGCTTTAATGGAAATTATTGTATTCTCATTGGGAATTAGTTTTCAAATTAAAAAAGCAGTGGACGAAAGGAATCTGTTTGCCACCAAAATTTCAAAACATCAAAATGAAATGATGAAAGCCTACATTCAAGGTATTGAAAAAGAACGTCAGCGAATTGCTGGCGATCTTCACGATGATATTGGCAGCCGGCTTTCAAATTTACGAAGGATGTCTTCCAATACGCAGGTCAAGCAAGAGTATATAGAAAGCCAAATAGCAACACTCTCTGATGATATTCGGAATCTGTCACATCAATTAGCAACCCCAGGGGGTCATTTAAAAGGCCTCCCCCAGCTGATTTCAGAGTTGATCGCAAGTTTTAATAACCCGAAAACAAAATTCAGCTTTCAATATTATGATATACCTGAAAAAATTCCTGAGGATATCGTGCAACAGATTTACAGGGTTGTTCAAGAGGCATGTAACAACATTTTTAAACATTCGAAAGCGAGTAACGCTGACATACAATTATTTTATCATGGCAAAGAACTAGTAATCACCATTGAAGATGACGGTCAGGGGTTCAACATTCAGTCTAGCAGCAATGGCCTTGGGTTTACACAAATGCATGCGAGAGTCGAGTCTGTCCAAGGGCAACTTGAAATTAGTTCACAGCCAATGAAGGGTACACTTTTAGCTATTTCGATACCTTTCGCGTGACGTTAAGAACTCTCGTTTTTAAGTTATACTCATTGGCTCAACGAGATCTTCGATCCTTGTTCAAGGTTGTCTATTTGTTGTACGTTTGTTAACTAAATCTTCACACACACATTCTTCGCCTCGGTAAAAAATTTCATCGCTTCCCAGCCTCCTTCTCTGCCTACGCCACTTTGCTTCATTCCTCCAAAGGGCGTTCTTAAATCGCGGAGCAGCCAACAGTTAATCCAGATGATGCCGCTCTTGAGTTGATGAGCCACCCGGTGTGCTCGTTTCAAATTTTCTGTCCAGATCGTAGCGCTAAGTCCGTAGGCAGTAGCATTTGCAAAAGCAATCGCTTCTTCTTCCGTATCAAAAGGCATAATCGTGACAACAGGCCCAAAGATTTCTTCCTGGTTTGTTCGGCATTGTTGATCTAACCCAGTGATAACGGTGGGCGATACAAAATAGCCATCTGCACACCGGCCAGCCAATTTTACTTGCACTCCTCCACATTCTACCTTCCCTCCCTCCTGTTTCGCTAAATCGATATAGGACATCACTTTTTTTAAATGCCCTTCAGAGACAAGAGCGCCCAATTGTGTTTGTTCTTCCAATGGATTACCCACCAACAATGCTTTCGCACGGCTTACAAATGTTGCAACGAATCTGTCGTACAAACTGCGCTCCACTAAAATGCGTGAGCCACATAAGCAAATCTCGCCCTGATTGGAAAAAGAAGACTGAATAGATGTGGAAATGACTCCTTCAAAATCGCAATCTGCAAAAATAATGTTCGGGTTTTTTCCTCCCAATTCAAGTGAAAGTTTTTTGAACATCGGTGCTGCTGTGGCGGCAATGGTTTTTCCTGTAAGGGTTCCTCCTGTAAATGAAATGGCTGCAACGGCCGGGTGTTCCACTATAGCCTGCCCTACTTTACTACCTAGTCCGTGAACAATGTTTAATACACCCGCTGGTAATCCTGCTTCTATACACAATTCAGAAAAAAGAAAAGCAGTCATCGGTGTAAGCTCTGATGGCTTCGCCACTACCGTGCAACCTGCGGCCAATGCGGGAGCGATTTTCCATGTGAATAAATACAGCGGCAAATTCCATGGAGAAATGCAACCTGCTACCCCAATGGGCGTGCGAGTTGTATAGTTGATTGCTTCGCCTTCCATCAAATGCGACTCGGATGAAACATGCATGGATGCAGTTGCGTAAAAACGCATGTTGGCTGAAGCGCGTGGGATATCTACAGCTTTTGCCAATTTTAGTGGTTTACCCTGATCGATACTCTCAGCCAAAGCCAACTTATCTGCATCCCGATCAATCAAGTCTGCGATTTTCTGAAGTATGGCTGCTCGCTTCGCCAACGGCATAGCAGACCATTCTACGAAAGCGGTTTGACCGGCTTGCACCGCCAGCGCCACATCACTCTCATCCGAATTAGGAAGCAGCGAGTATACTTTTCCCTCAGCAGGATTGTAATTCTCCAAATACATGCCCTTGTTCGGGGGCATCAATTGGCCGTTGACATAGTTTAAAATCTTTTGCATCACTTCTTGGTAATCTTAAATCCTGGGTTGAAAACAAAATAAAGGGACGACTAAAGATTGAAGCCGAAACAAGGCTTGCTTAATCATTTACAAACTTCCCGTCCGCCCTCCGTCCACAGGCAAATTTACACCATTCACATAGCTTGCTGCGGGGCTCGCCAAAAAGGCCACAACAGCCGCCACTTCATGAGGTTCAGAAATGCGGCCGGCCGGTACTTCATCAATCATCTTTTGCTTTGCCTCATCCACAGACTTTCCGGTTTTTGCTGCATTGTTAGAAATAATAGTTTCCAGACGACCTGTCATGGTCGTTCCAGGTAACACGTTGTTCACCGTTATTGCAAAGGGTGCCAATTCAAGCGACAAGGTTTTAGACCAATTTGCAACTGCGCCACGAATCGTATTTGATACCCCAAGTCCGCGAATGGGAATCTTTACCGAGGTAGAAATGACATTAATAATCCTCCCATATTTTTCCGCTTTCATACCCGGCACTAATGCTTGCACTAAAATTTGCCCGCAAATCAAGTGTGACGAAAAAGCCTTCAAAAATTCTTCAGGGGCTGCGTCTAAAGCTGTTCCTGCGGGAGGGCCGCCTGTATTGTTGATCAAAATATGAGCGGTTCTGTCTTTCGCAAATCGTTGTATCACTTGCTTCAATTGGTCAGGCAATTCAAAATCAGCCACGAGGTAGTCATGGGCCTGCCCCTGTCCAGTTGACAGCTCCTTCAAGACTGATCGCAACTTTTCCTCGTTTCTGGCTACCAACGTAACGGAGGCCCCTAATAATGCTAGTTCAATGGCAGAAGCATTGCCAATCCCCTGGGTGCTGCCGCAAACAATAGCTCTTTTACCTTTTAAATCCAGTTCCATAATTTGATTTTCAGTAAATATAAAAGAAGGTTACCTTTAAAGATCGTAAATCATTTCCAAATCAAAAAGCTATGGCTATTCGCAGACCTTTCAACCTCACAAAATGGATCGCTGAAAACCGTGACCTCTTAAAGCCACCCGTAGGCAACAAAAATTTGTATGCCGATGCGGGGGATTATATCGTGATGATTGTGGCTGGCCCTAATGCGCGGAAGGATTACCACTACAACGAAACCGAAGAATTATACTATCAACTGGAGGGCAACATCACGGTGAGAATTCAGGAAGAAGGCAAGGCAGTAGATATCCCTTTAAACGAAGGTGACATGTTTCTACTACCAGCTCGCGTCCCTCATTCACCTATACGGACACCTAATTCGATTGGGCTGGTGATCGAGTGCAAGCGAGAAACGACTGAAGACGATGGGCTCATGTGGTTCTGCGAAAAATGTAATCACATGCTTCACGAATATAAATTTCATCTCGAAAATATAGAAAAGGATTTTATACCTCGCTTTCGCGACTTTTATGGATCGGAAGAACTAAGAACATGTAAAAACTGCGGAGCAGTAATGGAATCAGACAAACGCTTCGTTTGATATGGAAAAACATGAATTGAAGAGGTTGGTGCTACTTGAGCACAGCAACTACATAAAAAGTATTCAATCTTTGAATGATGGCCAGCTACTTATCGCAAGCCCCGGAAAATGGAATGCGGTCCAACTTCTTGATCATATTGTGAGAAGTGTTTCACCTGTTTCCCTGGCTTTAAGTTTACCAGCATTTTTGCTGCGGCTGATTTTTGGCACGGCCAACAGAAAGTCAAGATCTTACGAAGAATTAGTGGCGCGGTATCACAGCAAACTAAAGGCAGGTGGTCGTGCCTCCGGAAGATTTGTACCTCCACCCAAAACTGACTCCGTAGAAAAACTATCTACAAACCTTTCCAAAGTCGTGCAGGCGTTGACAAGAAGAATTGACAGGTTTTCAGAAACGCAACTTGATCAACTCATATTACCACATCCGTTGCTTGGCAAACTCACGTTGCGAGAGATGCTATACTTTACTATCTACCATGTGCAACATCACCAAAAACAATTGATATCTTAATAAATCACATGCCCGTCCACTTCGAATCAACTATCTCGTTTGCAAAAAAGCTAGATCAGAATGATCCCTTAAAGTCATTCCGGAAACAGTTTCATTTGCCTAAGATAAATGGCAAAACAGCTCTTTACTTCACCGGCAACTCGCTCGGGCTTCAACCCATTGCTGCGAAAAAATTTATCATGGAAGAACTCACCGATTGGGCAGCACTCGGTGTAGAGGGGCATGTAAATGCAAAAAGACCTTGGTTATATTATCACAAGTTTAGCAAGAAAACGCTGGCAAAGTTGGTAGGCGCAAAGCCAGTGGAAGTAGTGGCCATGAATCAACTCACGGTCAATTTACACTTGATGATGGCTTCCTTTTACCGCCCTACCAAACAACGATTCAAAATTATTACCGAAGCAGGGGCCTTCTCTTCAGACCAGTACGCCTTTGAATCACAATTGAAGTTCCATGGTTTGGATCCTGCAACAACCATGATAGAGCTAGCCCCAAGAAAAGGAGAATTCACATTGCGCACAGCGGACATCCTTCAAGCGATTGAAGAAAATAAAGAGCAAGTAGCGTTGGTTATTTTCGGAGCTGTACAGTATTACTCAGGTCAATTCTTTGAAATCCAAAAAATAACAAAAGCGGCCCACGAAGCAGGTGCCTATGCCGGCTTCGATCTGGCACATGCTATCGGAAATGTACCCTTGCAACTCCATAAAGATCAAGTAGATTTTGCTGTATGGTGCAGTTACAAGTATTTGAACTCAGGACCTGGTGGCGTGGCAGGAGCCTTCGTCCATGAACGGCATGCCAATGATTCGTCTCTTCCACGGTTGGCTGGCTGGTGGGGGCATCATGAGAAAGACCGGTTTCAAATGAAAAAGGGATTTATTCCCATGCCTGGTGCAGATGGATGGCAGCTCTCCAATTTTCCGGTCTTATCAGGTGCTGCACTGCTCGCATCGCTTCAGGTATTTGAAAAAGCAGGGATAAAAAATCTAAGAGAAAAAAGCTTGTTGCTCACGGGATACTTAACATTTCTGCTTAATCAAATTGGTAACTCAAATGCCTCTTTTAGCGTGATCACTCCCGATGATCCGAAACAACGTGGCTGCCAACTTTCTATTTTAATGCATCAAAATGGAAAATCTGTTTTTAAGAAATTAACAAAGGCAGGGATCATTGCCGATTGGCGTGAGCCGGGTGTCATTAGAGTTGCTCCAGTCCCCTTGTATAATCGGTTTGAAGACGTATTTGAGTTTGCAAAGATTTTTAAGGCTGCACTTTAGGCGTCAGACCGCTTAGAGCGGTCAGACGCCTTGAAAAACATATGAATTTCAATCCCAACTCCATTTATCATGTTTACAACCGAGGCAATAACAAACAAAATATCTCTTTTGAAAACAGAAACTATTACTACTTTCTTAAAAAAATTGAACTGGAATTGACTCCAATCTGCGATGTACTTGCCTATTGTCTAATGCCAAATCATTTTCACCTATTGATTTATGTTCCGGAAAAAACAATGGGACTGAACTTACTCTCGAACCAAAATCAACAATTCTTAGTACGGAAGTTCGGTACTATCCAGAGTTCCTATTGTCAGGCAATCAACAAACAAGAAAACAGAACTGGCTCTTTATTTCAGCAGAAAACGAAAGCGAAACTTCTAAACACTGATTGTTACATCCTTACCTGCTTTCATTACATTCATCAAAATCCATTGAAAGCCAAACTTGTCAAAAAAATGGAAGAATGGACACATTCATCATTCAAAGACTATCTTGCAGAAACTTCCGCAGTTTGCAAGATTTCAACAGCAAGAGAATTGATTCAAATTCCTTTAGAAAAAGAGGATTTTTATAAAGAGTCATACAAATTGATCGAGCCAGATTTAATAAAAAGTATCTTCTAGACGAATCATCTAACGTCTAGATTGGTCTGACACTTAAAACAACTATGAAAAAAGAATTACATATTGCCATTACTGGTGCAGGATTAGTAGGATCATTACTTGCTGTTTATCTAAAAAATAGAGACTATCAAGTTTCTGTTTTTGAAAGGCGGAACGATATGAGAAAGACTGCCGGCTACGAAGGGCGCTCTATCAATCTGGCTCTTAGCAATCGCGGGATACGTGCATTGGAAGAAGTAGGGCTAGCGGAAGAATTGAAAAAGGAAGCCATTCCGATGCACGGCCGCATGATCCACGATCTACACGGAAATTTAAATTTTCAACCTTACGGAAAAGCGGGTCAATACATCAACTCCATTTCCCGAAGTGGGTTAAATAAAGTGCTCATGACCAAAGCAGAATCGCTTGGCGTTGAGTTTCATTTTGAACAACGAATTACCACAGTCGATTTTGACAAAACAGAACTCACCATTCAAAACTCAAAATTCAACATTCAACATTTACCGTTTGATTTAATTATCGGTTCCGATGGAGCATTCTCGGCAGTGCGGCTCGCGATGCAGTTTACTGACCAATTCAATTTCTCTCAAAGCTATATTGAACACGGCTATAAAGAATTACATATTCCTGCAGGAGTAGCGGGTTCTTTCCAAATGGAGAAAAATGCTTTGCACATCTGGCCACGCGAAAGCTACATGCTGATCGCTCTCCCTAACCCAGACGGAAGCTTCACCTTGACATTGTTCTTTCCTTTCACTGGAAAGACTTCATTTGAAACCCTTTCTACAAAAGAAAAGGTCAAGGATTTTTTTAAGTCTGTTTTCCCAGACGCCTATGCTTTGATGCCACAACTACTGGAAGAGTTCTTTCAAAATCCCAGTTCCTCATTGGTAACGATGCGTTGCTATCCCTGGGTTACAAATAAAACGCTGTTGATTGGCGATGCCGCTCACGCCATCGTCCCCTTCTACGGGCAGGGAATGAATGCAGGCTTTGAGGACTGTCGTGATCTCAACCAACTCCTCGATCAATTTGCTGACGACTGGGATCAAGTTCTTCCGTCTTTCCAAGGGGTACGAAAACCGAATGCGGATGCCATCGCAAAGTTAGCCTTGGATAATTTTGTCGAGATGCGCGACTTAGTCAACGATGCAGATTTTATTCTACGTAAAAAGATCGAATCGAAGTTGCATGAGTTGTTTCCTGATAAGTGGATTCCACTTTACGCCATGGTTACTTTTCACGAAGATATTCCCTACTCCGTAGCCTATGAGACCGGCCAAAAACAAAAGAGGATAATGGAAGATGTGTTGAAACAACCAGACATTGAAAAAAACTGGGAGAATCTGGATTTTAAAGAAATTATTGAGAGGCTTTGAGACCTTTGTTCTTACAAAATTTCTGCATAGTTTCTTGCTCCGTGAAGTATTCGATAAACGAAGACCCGCTTTAGTTGAATTCTATAAAACACCAAGTAAGTACTCACGACTAAATATCGGTAGCCTAATAAATATAGCCGCTTATCTCTAGCTTTTCTTCCTACTTCAGGGTTAATGGCGAGCTGAGAAAATGATTGAAAAAATCTGTCCAACATTTTGTTAGCAACACCGGGTCTTTCCTCAGCAATAAAGTCAATGATCTCTCGCAAATCTTCCTCCGCTTGGGGTAGTAGATTAACTTGAAATTTCTTTTCCATTGATTCCGCTTCGAAGTGATTTTACTACATCTTGGTAAGGGCGTCCACGTTGGCCCTCATCCCATTGCGCTTGAGCGACCGAGAGTTTTGCGAACAAATCAAGCCTTCGCTCAATTTTCCTATACTCTTGTATAGACAATACCACCAAGTCGCCTTCGCCATTTTTGGTAATGTATATTGGCTCTTGCGAAGAATGAGCCAGCTCCGAAATTTCGTTCGATTTGTTTCGCAAATCGGATATAGGTTTAATGATTGCCATGTATCAAAATTATATCATGTTAATGATAGTTCCAATCTTTCTCCCTTCAAATAAGCGATCGGGCTGCACCATTAGCCTACGCCTCAATATGTATTTTATACTCCTCGTAGCGGTCTAGAATTTCCTTTACGTATCGAACGGGTCCATCACATCGGCAATAGCCAGCAGCAACCACTTTGTCGCGGTAATACTTTGGATTTGACTTTTGGAGTAAGAAATACTCAACGCTATTGTCCCAAAGGCTTGCATTCCTACCATTCTTTCGAGCCAACTTTTGAGCATCAATGACATGTGACGCGCCCACGTTATAAGAAGCCAGAACAAACTTCAATCGCTCATTGGGGTCGGAAACCGTTTTTGCCCAATAGTCATCTAAAAATTTCAAAAACCGGATACCTGCTTTAATGTTTTGGTTGGGGTCCCACAAGTCGGCTACGTGCAAGAACTCACCTGTTTCGGGCATGATCTGCATTAGTCCAATCGCACCTGCCCATGATTCAACTTTTGGGTTAAAGTTAGACTCCTGATAAACAATCGAAGCGATCAGTCGCCAGTCCCAGCCAATTTGTTTGGCCCCTTCCTTCATTCTTTCATCAAACGGAGAAAGCTTATCACCCGTCAATGACGAGTAATCGCTGGAGGCGAGGGTAATCGAAAAACGAGGATTATTAAAATACTTGTTGTATAGCGTTTGAAACAAACCGTTTTGCTTAGTCTTAGCCAACCATGTGTCCAATGCTGTTTGAAGCGCGGGAGAGTTCTTGCGCATGCCCCATGCAATCTGCTGTGGTAAACTCAGCACGGTAGTTATATCCAAATTTGGATAGTACAAAGAGTTAACCATCGCGATGGTTTGGTCCGTGACGGTGTATTGAATCTCTCCTGTGGCCACTTGCCGAATCAGCGATTCCGTTTCTGCTGTGGCACTATCTTCTTTCAATTGAATATCTCCGCCAATCTCTTGCGAGAGGTTTTTCATGCGTTCCGTGAAGGAAGAACCCTTTAGCACATACACTTCTTTTCCAATCAGGTCTATGGGGTTTCGAATCAGTCGTTTCTCTACCAACGCTGTTGGTTGCATGCGCCAATTGGCAGGCTTCTTTTGCACCAACACCTGGTGAGTGCTGTAGAGCGCGGAGGAGAACGACAGATGACCGGTTCTCTCCTTTGTGATCGTCAGTGGATAAGCAAGTATATCGCCACCGCCCTCGTTGAGTTTTGTGATAGCCTCATCGATTCCGGAAATGACTCGAATCTTCAGTTTCACCTTTAATGACTTGCAGAAGTAGTGGAGCATCTCATATTCGTACCCCATGGGAGTGCCCTTATAAATGAAGTAACTGATGGAGTTATTGTCTAAAATCGCTTCGAGGTAGCCACGCTTTTTGATGTCCGCCAGGTCCGTTTCAACGGCAGGCTGCGATAAAAAAGCCTGCGTTTCCCCGTTCTGGCGGCATTGAGACAGGGAAAAAAGAGCTAAAAAAAGGAAAAAACGAATAAATCGCGACCTTATCATTATTGAAAGTAGGCAAACGGAGGCAAAATAAAAAGGCCACCGATTCAGCTTAGTTGAAAATTGAAATTGCGCTCTTAAAGTTCAACTTGCTTCAGGTATTGTTCAAATAGCTCGACCTTCCTTTTGTCTGTACTTTCAAACAAAAATGGAGCAACGTCATCCGCCATTGCTTTCATGTTCAACTTGCTGCACACCTCCAGCACACGCTGCTTTAGTAACGTAGCTTCTTTAATCTTAAGTTTCAAGTTGAGATAATCATAATCGGGCTTGGCGCCTTTTGCCAACAAAAAAACGACATCAAAAAAATCGCGCCCTTTCGACCGATGACGATTGACAATTGCATAAAATTTTTGCGCTAACAAAAGATTGAGTGGAGCAACCGAAATTTCAGTAAACACATCAAATTTATTGAGGATGTGTTTGGCAGGCGTAAAATCATACTGTTGAGGCTCCGTGTCCAATTGAATAAGTATTTTCTCGGAATGATGACCTGTGAGACCTTCCTTAAAGAGCAAAGCGGGGAACTTAATATAACAGTGGAAAGCGTTGCGCATTACTGTCCGGATTTCAATTTCGTAGCCTTCTTGCTCTAACTTCTTCTGAATGCATTCCGAGATGCCATAAAACTCCTCTTCAGTTAACCCTGTATTGTCAAAATCAATATCTTCTGAAAAGCGTTGGTTTCCATGGATAATCCTCAATGCCGTGCCGCCCAAAAAACAAAGTTTCTCGGCTTGACCGCGCATCTCAAAAACGATCTGAAGTATTTTATACTGCAAATATTCTCGCAGAATAAACTCGCGAAAAACCCTTTGTGGTTCTGGATAAAAGGGAAGTATCTCTTTTAGACTAAACATGTTGAATAAGTTTTTCGGTAATCAATTTCACCCTTTTGGTTAGGGATTTACTGTTGTAGATGCCTAAGTAGCTGTTTAACCTTTCAGTGTCAATTAAATTTTCAAATTCATTTCTATTCAACCGCAAACTATCAATGTCTTGCTGGGTACGCACTGATGGGTTTAAATAGACATAATCCAATATCGCTTTTTCGGGTTCGGCCAGGCGATAGGCCATACCCTCAAATTCCATAAGCCGATAGCCAAATAGCAAACTGGGCTTTACGTGTTTGTATGAGAATGCCCCAATGGGGGTTTTAAAATGATGCGTTTTTAATGAAGTGACAGCAGTAATAGAAAAGACCCCTTCCGGTATAAGATGGTAATAGGAAAGAGCCCATTGCAGCGATACATAAGATGGTGCATAGATTCGGTTGGAGGTGATGAGCAGATCTTCTTGACGAAGGGGTTTTGAAAACACATACCACCGATTGATTACTCTATCAATGTACCCTTTTTGTTGCCACTCTACCAATCGCCTGAAATCAAACTTGTTGTCCCACTTTTTTATATCCACGATGGAAAATATGCGGAACTGCTCAAAATGGGCTTTAAAATCCAGAAATAGCATGAGTTGTTTCTATTTATTGTTAAAAATAACAATTTCCAGAAACATATAACTTTATTTGGAAATTTTGAAGCTTTCCTTACTCTGCCCCACGGTTTGCCCGTATGAATGAAACAGCTGATGGAGTTATTGTCTAAAATCGCTTCGAGGTAGCCACGCTTTTTGATCTCTGCCAGATCCGTTTCAACGGCAGGTTGCGATAAAAAAGCCTGCGTTTCCCCATTCTGTCGGCAATGAGAAGGGGCAAAAAGAGCTAAAAAAAGGAAAAAACGAATGAACAGCGACCTTGTCATTATTGAAAGTAGGCAAACGGAAGCAAAATAAAAAGGCCACCCGTTGGCTGGCCTTTTTGAAATAACTGGACTATCACTAATTGAAGATATAACGTAACCCAAATTGCATAAAATAGGTCGAAGCGATTGAATTGACATCGCGGAACGTAGAAGTAACGGGCTGACCCCTATCTGTTTGAAGGCGGAAAGTTGGTCTGACTGTACCTCCCGGAACAAGAGCTGCCTGATTAGTAGGAACCAAAATACCAGGGGCATTTACTGCATCAAACGCACCCCAGTTTTTATTAAGTAGGTTGCCGAAGTTAAAGATATCAACCGTAAATTGAATGGTATTCTTCTTTCCACCCACATTGGTAAAAATATCTTGAGCAAATCGAAGATCAAGCTGACTTCGCCACGGTAACTGTGCACCATTGCGTTCAGCATACAAACCCCTTCTAGAACTCAAATACTCATCTTGCTCGATATACCTGAAGAAAATCTCACTTTGCTGAGCAGCTGTGTAAATTTTAGGGTTGGCAGTCGTTCCATAGTTAAAATCAGTGAATGTAATTCCTGATGGATCGTTTGGTACAAAAATGAGATCGTTGTTTTGCCCGTCACGATTTAAATCGCCCCCATAAGTATACGAAAACGTTCCTTGTATAGAGCTCTCTAAAAATAATGATATACTGGTTGCAAAATGCTTAAAATATTCTTTGCGATAAGTAATGCCTGCGATTACGCGATCAGGAACAACATAACCAGCATAACTCAACTCTGGCGAATTTGCCCGTCCAACTATTGGGGTTATAGACCATGTGTTAAGTAACTGATCTCCTACGCCATCGAAAAGCACCTTTGAGCCACTTTTTGTATAAGCCACAAAACCTGACAAGCCGTTGTTGAACTGTTTATCTAGTTTAGCGGTAACCGACCAATAATAACCATCTTCACCGTTGCTTAAGACAACGGGATTGAAATTGCCCGTACCGGTAGGGCTAACAAGACCTGCTGGTGTTAGGCGATTGATATTTCTTGCCACACCATTGGGATAAACGGGCCTGTTGTCTGTATATCCCGCAACATTTAGGTTTTGTGGGGTGACTAAATTCGGGTTCTGGCCGTATGCAATGCTTAGGTCGCGATTATAGATACCCTCCAATGTCCCTACAAATCCGAAAGGTAATTTAGCATCTATGGCAAGGCTAGATTTCCAAGTTTGAGGAAATTTAAAATTGGGGTCGATAGCACTTACACTAGCCGGAATAGCTGTTCCCGCTGGTGGCGGTGTCGCAGGCCTGTAAGGATCCACCTGAAATGGGCCAGGGGTATTTGCTTGCCCATTAAAGTTCTGTGTAAATTGTAAAAGACCGGCATCACCCGATTGTGCAACAATCCAAACTGTGGGAATCCTTCCAGTAAATAAACCAGAACCTCCTCTCACTTGGATTGAACGATCACCTTT
>JABFSY010000519.1 GCA_013140395.1 Cyclobacteriaceae bacterium | reverse complement strand
TCTTAACCCTGCGTACTGCCAGTGATTTGTTATTCAGCCAAAAAAATAAAATGACTACCCGATAACCCACCAACTTAGCGTTGGATATTTTTGAAAGATAGTTCCTCGATGAGAGTGTTGTTTCGATCGCAAAGTCCACTTTCTCAGCAATCATTTGATCAATCCGCCTAAGCATTAATCGTCCAGCTTCAAAAGCATATTTTTCCGCATCAAATGGCGAAAGCCCAGCGGCAATAGAATCCGCATTGATAAACTCTTTACAATCCAAGATAGTTGGGAGAATTGTGTTAGAAGCTGTCGTCTTTCCAGCCCCATTACACCCAGCAATAATGTAAAGATTAGGCATTTAAGTGGCCGGCAAGATTTTCCCTTTGCACTCTCCAAACCCAATTCGCACACCGTCCTTTTCTGCATGACCTCGCAGTACCACGGTGTCTCCGTCATTAATAAATTTGCGTTCTGTGCCATCGGCCAAGTGCATGGGGCGCTGACCATTCCAGGTCAATTCTAACATCGAACCAAATGAACCGGGTGAAGGCCCGCTGATCGTACCCGAAGCATACAAATCTCCCACTTGCACGTTGCACCCGTTAACTGTGTGATGCGCCAATTGTTGATTCACATTCCAATACATGTATTTGAAATTTGACCGACTCACTGTGGTTTCGTCTGACTGTTCTGGCTTAATCAACACCTCCAACGAAATATCAAAGTTCTTTTCGCCATTGGCTACCAGATAAGGCAGCACTTGTGGAAATTGATCGGGGCCTTTTACCCGAAAAGGTTGAAGCGCATCGAGCGTTACAATCCAGGGTGAAATGGTAGAACCAAAATTCTTACCTAAAAACGGTCCGAGTGGAACGTACTCCCAATTTTGAATATCCCTGGCGCTCCAATCGTTGAATAAGACAAAACCAAAAATATGGTCTTCTGCGTCTTTGGTAGCAATTGATGATCCTAGTTTCGTATCGGTACAGGTGATAAAGGCCATCTCTAATTCAAAGTCGACTTTTTGAGAGGGGCAAAACAACGGAATCTCGCTATCCAATGGTTTAATCTGTCCTTTTGGGCGATGGATATCAGTGCCCGAAACAACAATGGAAGATGCTCTTCCATGATAGCCAACCGGCAAATGTTTCCAGTTGGGCAACAATGCATTTTTGGGATCGCGGAACATCGTGCCCACATTGGTGGCGTGCTCTTCGCTGCTATAAAAATCGGTGTAGTTAGGAATGCGAATGGGTAGCTGCATCTCCACTTCACTCATTGAAATCAACGCGATCTCACGTGCGGCTACATTTGATTTCAACTCATCGTTGTCGTGTTGTAGTAATTCTGAAATTCGCTCACGCACTTCCCGGGTTTTCTTCTTGCCTAGCCCGATAAAATCATTCAGGTAGCGTTGATTAAAAACACCCACAGGTAGTCCTAGTCCATCCAGAAATCCATTCTCATGAAGATAGACCAGATCAAGCACGTGATCACCAATGGCCACGCCCGCCACGGGCGAGAGGTATTCGGTTTTAAAAATTCCGAAAGGAAGATTTTGAATCGGAAAATCTGATCCGACAGGTACTTCTACCCAGGATTTCAATTTAGGGTTATTGGCGTTGATGGCGTTCTTCATATTGTAATTGAAAGGTAAATTTAGTGAATTCATTCACTAATCTCAGAGTTGTTTGCAAGCTGTAATGGCGATAAATTTGACCAATGCAATTTCCTGAGGCCTTTCAAAAACGAATGCAAGCTACCCTGGCCGAAGAATGGCCTGCTTTCGAAGCAATTCATCAACAGCCTTCTTTCACCAGCATTCGTCTGAATCCGGGAAAACAAAAAGCTTATGACCTGCCAAAGATAGCTTGGACAGACTTCGGTTACTTCTTGCCGGAAAGACCTTCTTTTACACTAGATCCAACCTTCCACGCAGGCACCTACTATGTGCAAGAAGCCAGCTCTATGTTTTTGGAACAGGCGCTAAAGCAAACAGTCGATTTGACCAAACCGCTCCGCGTACTTGATCTGTGCGCAGCTCCCGGAGGCAAATCGACTCACCTGCTAAGTCTACTGAATCGAGAATCGCTACTGGTCAGCAATGAAGTCATTCGATCGCGCGCTTCTATCCTATCGGAGAATATTCAAAAGTGGGGAAACGCCAATGTAGTGGTGACCAACAATGACCCCAAAGACTTTCAGCGACTAAATGGATTTTTTGATGTGATGGTAGTGGATGCACCTTGTTCGGGAGAAGGCCTGTTTCGCAAAGACCCGAAAGCAATGGAAGAATGGAGCGAAGACAATGTAGCACTTTGCGCGCAACGACAACAGCGAATATTGGCAGACGTTTGGCCGGCATTGAAACAAGATGGGATTTTAATTTACTGTACGTGTACGTATAATGAAAAGGAGAATGAAGAAAACATTGGGTGGCTAATTCAAAACTCAACATTCAAAATTCAAAGTTTAAGGGTAGAGCAAAACAATGATTGGGGTGTTGAAGAAATAGTTAAGAATGGGATTTATGGGTATCGCTTCTTTCCGCACAAAGTAAAGGGCGAAGGTTTTTTTATCTCCGTCTTGCGAAAAAAAGACGAGGCGGAAGAAGTGTCGATGCGCACCAAGACGCAACTACCGCTGGTCTCTAAAAAAATAGCGGAGCGAGTAAACGATTGGTTGCTTCACCCCCATCAATTGATTTTACTCGATGATTTGATAGTAGCATTGCCGGAGCAATTTAGCACTGAAATTAACTGGCTGGCCAATAATCTAAACGTAGTAACAAAAGGCACAGCAGTGGCTACGCTCAAGCATGAAAAATTAATACCCGAACATGCTGTGGCTCTTTCGCTTGAATTGAATAGAAATCAATTTACTGAAATCGAATTGTCATTAGATCAGGCACTAGCTTACCTCAGAAAAGAAACGCCTTTGATTGGTGAAGGACAAAAAGGATTTGCGCTAGTTACTTATAAAAACCATCCGCTCGGTTGGGTAAATCTCTTAGGTAACCGTATCAACAATTTATATCCGGCCAATTGGAGGGTGAGGATGGGCGGATGAAATAGTCTAGCATTAATTAACCAGTATTCCATTACTTCAACTTCCTTTTTGGTTTGCCTTGCGCTATCTGCTTTGCATTCAAACTACTCACCACCTTCTCTCCCGTTTTAGTTTCGATCTCCTTTCGTGCATTTCCGGCAACTGTTCCACCCTGCTTGGCTATTACCTTGCTTTCATCCAAGGTCTTTGGTTTCCTACTTTTTGAAATCTCGGAGGTTGTTGCTTCTGCCAACATATTCAATACTAGTTCCAAGTTGGTCATGTGATCGCGAAGGTTCTCTTTTTTTAACGTCTTGTGTTGTTTGTACTGTTTAACCGATTTTCCACTCCATGCTTTGGTAATAATGTCGGTAAGAACTGCGAAGTCCATTCCTTTTTTAACCCCTCGCTTTTCCCATTCATCAGTAAGCTCTTTCCGAACCTCAATACTTTTTAATCTTTGGTTTATCCATGATTTACTATACCCTTTGGCAAGATAAGTTTCCATTGCACGATCAAAACTTAATTCAGGGTCTTCCGTTTCTTCAATCCGTTCAGAGCCAACCTGTGCAAGCCATTGTTTGAATGGTTCTGCTTTGGGTGATGGGATAGATTGTATTAATCGCAAAATCTGAGCTGTGTCGGCTACATCGGTAAGCCGCATTTTGCCATCTTCGGCTGCCATTTTCAACTGTCCGATATTATCGGACAGTTGGCTTCCTTCTTTTGTCAATTTAGTTTTTAGATCACTCCAATACTTTCTTGGCCTGTCAGTGCCAGTAAGTGCTTCAATAACATCAATAACAGAAAAGTACCAAAGCTCCTTTTCTTCATCCCAGTGGGTTCTAACCTTCTTAGCTTCAAATAACTTTATATCGCTCATAGTGCTACTTTGTATTTGTTCAATCAAATTTATATTGAATTCAGTTACAAACTCTAACAAGAAGAGTTTGTTTTTAGAAAGTAAAAAACACGAACCAACACATTGGTGAGTGTAGGGAGGATCAGTTTATTGAAAAATAGTTACACTCTTAGCAACCCACGAAATCCTCTAGCTGCATAATATGACTCCGCCCCATTGTGGTATGTAAATACCTGACTGTAACGAAAATCACAAAAAATGGCGCCACCCAATTTTCTGATCGCAGCGGGCGTCTTCACCCAACTTGATGTCTTCGTATCAAATTTTCCTACTTTTTGAAGTGCCTTATACTGCTCTTCTGTTAGCAGCTCTATGCCCATTGCTTCCGCCATCCCTACTGCGCTATCTTTCGGT
>JABFSY010000429.1 GCA_013140395.1 Cyclobacteriaceae bacterium | reverse complement strand
ATATTTTAAGTGCTATCCTGCTCATCCTTCTATGGGCTGGCGTTGTCCTTTTTGGTGCAGTAGACGGTTGGTTTCATCAACCTATTGCTAAATCAAAAACACCGGCATCTTTTCTTGAGTCCGTAAACAGAGAAATGAATAAACAATTCGTAGGAAATTTTGCGATGGCTATAATGAAGAATGGGAATGTTGAATATGAAAAATTCTATTCCGCAGGAAAACCAGTAGATAAAAATACAGTGTTTCAGGTCTCATCATTGAGCAAATGGATTTCTGCTGTTGGAATCATGAAGCTGGTTGAAGATAGAAAGCTCGATTTAGACGTACCAGTAAGCAACTACTTAACACGATGGAAATTACCGGCCAGTGAATTCAATAACGAAGAAGTGACCGTGCGGAGATTGTTAAGTCATACAGCTGGGCTTACAGACGGGCTTGGATACTCGGGTTTTAAAACAGGCACACGGATACAATCTTTAGAAGAATCCTTAACCAAAGCAGCCGATGCTGATGAAGGCATCAGTGGAGAGGTACGTGTAGGTATTAAGTCAGGCGAGTTTAAATACTCGGGTGGTGGCTATACACTTCTGCAATTGCTGGTAGAAGAAGTGAGCGGGCAATCCTTTGCATCTTACATGAAGGAAAACGTATTTGTTCCTCTTAACATGACGCACTCTTCGTATGTGTGGGAAGATTCATCTGGTCTCGCGCTGGCTGAATTTTACAATAGTGATGAAAGCAAGGCTGCCCATTACCGCTATACGTCACTTGCCGCTACTTCGTTGTACACGTCTCTCGCGGATATAGAATTACTCTTTCAGGCATTTTTGAAAGGAAAAAATAACGAACCTATTGGCAGAAATATGCTTAAGCCGGAAACACTTGCAAAAATGCGAGAGCCTCATGGAAAAGCAATGGGGGTAGATATTTGGGGATTGGGAACTGTGCTTTATGCAACGACAGACGGAAATGATTTCATCATCGGTCACGATGGAAAGAGCACACCACCCATTAATACAGCCGTTCGCTTGAACCCGGAGACAGGTGACGGAATAATTGTACTTGAAACGGGAAACCCTACACTTGCTACAAAACTGGCCAGCGAGTGGGTTTTTTGGAAAATCGGAAAAGTAGATACATTTCTTTTTCCAATGTTGATTGATGGAATGCTTTGGACAATCGGAATAGGCTGGGTCGTGATTATCGTAAGTATCGTTCTACTACGAGCACTTTACCCACGTGAGCGATAGAAGCGGAAAGCAAAAAGCCCGGAATCTCTCCCGGGCTTTCTTACATCTTACTACTTATGTTTAACGTCTAGAAAGGATATTCTCCTTTACCAATTGCATGGTTTGCTACTTTGCGTCTGGCTTCTTTCAAGTTATAAGCATCTATTTTGGTAAAGCGCTTCAAGCCGAGCATCATAAAGCGAAGCTCGTCTCCTTCCGCAAATCCGTAGATGGCTTGCTTGCCGGCACCAGCTGCTTTCTCAATAGCATAGTGCAGATAGATCATCGCCATGGCAATTTCTACTTCACAGGCTTTCTCTCCACGCACACCCACTAATTTTTCCACTCGCAAAATCACAGATTCGGCCACATAACCTTCAATGAGCATATCGGCCAGGTTCATCAATATCTCCTGCTCTTCGGATAGCTTCATCATAAACTTTTGTATGGCTGCTCCTGAAACCATCAAACCCGCTTTCTTCAAATTCGCCAATGCCTTTTTCTCTTTCGCAAATAGGGCAGTATCATCACTGGCGCCAAAATCAGGAATGGAAGTCAATTCTTTTTGAACGGCCATCGCAGGCGTCATCAAATCCAATGTGCCCTTCATCGCACGCTTCAACAACATGTCGATGGTAAGCAGTCGGTTGATTTCGTTGGTTCCTTCAAAGATGCGGTTGATGCGCGCATCGCGGTAGGCGCGGTCCATCGGACCTTCTGCAGAGAAGCCCATACCGCCATAAATCTGTACGCCTTCGTCCACTGTGTAATCCAATACTTCACTGCCGTGTACTTTTAATATCGCGCACTCAATAGCAAATTCTTCCAATGCTTTTAACCTCGCCTGACCCGAATCTATACCACTTGCTACAAAGGCATTGTAAGCATCATCGATGTTTTGGGAAGCACGGTAGTGTGCCGACTCAGATGCAAAAACTTTTGTGATTGCCTCCGCTATCTTATGCTTGATCGCTCCGAAGGTGGAGATAGCGACACCGAATTGCTTGCGCTCGTTCGCATATTTAATCGACTGGCTGATGGTGCCTTTCGATCCGCCTAGTGCACCTACTCCTAACTTGATACGGCCGATGTTCAAAATGTTTACCGCGATCTTAAAACCGTTTTCACGCTCGCTCAACAAATTTTCTACCGGCACTTTACAATCGTTAAAGAAAACCTGGCGAGTTGAAGATCCCTTGATCCCCATCTTCCGCTCTTCTTCATTCATGGTGATGCCACCAAATGTTTTTTCAACAATAAAAGCAGTTAAGTTTTTGTCGTTGTCGATTTTAGCAAACACAATAAAAACATCTGCGAAACCTGCGTTTGTGATCCACATCTTTTGACCTGTGATCAAATAATGCTTTCCATCGGCTGTCAGTTTTGCCTTGGTCTTGCCACTGTTGGCATCAGAACCGGAATCCGGCTCTGTCAAACAGTAGCTTGCCTTCCACTCACCGGAAGCCAACTTCGGAATATACTTTTTCTTCTGTGCGTCATTTCCATAATACAAAATCGGAAGTGTGCCAATGCCGGTATGTGCCGAGATAGCAACCGCAAATGAATACCCTGCACTCACTGCTTCAGCTACTAGCATGGTGGTATTAAAGTCCATACCGAAGCCACCCAGTTCATGTGGGACAGATGTTCCAAGAAGTCCCAATGCTCCAGCCTTCTCCAGCAATGTTGGCATCAACTTCGGATCTTTCTGGGAATCGATCAGGTCCAAATGCGGATATACTTCTTGTTTTAAAAAGTCTTTGCACGTCTGTGCAATCATCTTTTGTTCTTCTGTAAATTCTTCAGGAATGAAAATTTCATGTGCCTGTGTTTCGCGGATGAGGAACTCTCCTCCTTTAATTGCTTTTTTTGTTTCTGTTAGTGTGCTCATAATTTTTTGTGATGACATAAGTAGCAAGACGTTAGACATAAGACTCTTGGCGCAGCGTCTTGATCAGGCCAAAGGTCATTTTTTGTATTTCTGAAATTTTTGTTGTTAGGCGTTCTAATTGCTCCAAAGAAATAAAGTTTACATCAAGGCTTAGGATGAGCAGTGTTTCTAATTCGTACGCAGAGCCAAGGCTAATATTTAAAAAATGAGAAAAATCCTTGTCCGTGTTCCTTCCTGCGCCCTCTGCTATGTTCGTTGGGATTGACACCGTGCATCTTCTGATTTGTGAGATTAATCCATACTTTTCAGTTGCGGGAAAAGTTGAAGTAATCTCATAAACCTCCTTAACGAGCTTCCTCGAAATTTGCCAAACCTTCAACTCTTTAAAATTATGCATAAAGTAGCAAGTAGTAAGACATAAGTATCAAGACCTGCAAAAGTTGCTTATCGTATTATCTTATGTCTTACTACTTTCGTCTAATGTCTAATTCAACAACTCATAAATCCCCGCCACTCCCTGTCCTCCACCTACGCAGGCAGTCACCATTCCGTATTTTTTATTTTGCCTGCGGAGTTCGTTGAACAATTGAACTGATAAGCGTGCGCCTGATGAACCGAGCGGATGACCCACTGCAATGGCGCCTCCGTTTACATTTAATTTAGATCTATCGATGCCCAGTTCTTTTGCCACTGCCAATGATTGTGCGGCAAAGGCTTCGTTCAACTCAATCAAATCGATGTCTTGTAATTTCAATCCGGCTATTTTGAGAACTTTAGGAATAGCGGCCACAGGACCAATACCCATGATTCGTGGATCAACGCCAGCGGTAGCATAACTCACCATGCGAGCGATGGGTTTTAGATTCAGTTGTTTCACCATCTTCTCACTCATCACAGCCACAAAGGCTGCGCCATCTGAAGTTTGAGATGAATTTCCAGCGGTAACAGAACCGCCCACTGCAAATACCGGTTTCAATTTTGAAAGTCCTTCGAAAGTTGTGTCCGCACGAATACCTTCATCTTTGTTGACTACGTATTCGCGAGTTTGCTTTTTCATGTTCTCGTCCACAAACACTTCCTTCACAGTGATTGGCACCACCTCATTGGTGAATTTACCCTCCTTCCACGCTGCAGCCGCTTTCACATGCGACTCCACTGAAAATTGATCTTGCTCTTCTCGAGTAATGTTAAAT
>JABFSY010000522.1 GCA_013140395.1 Cyclobacteriaceae bacterium | reverse complement strand
AGTTCTGAGCAATGGTTTCTTTGATTTTTGCAATGAACTCCTCTTCGCTTTTAACTACGTCTTTCCCAAATACTTTGTCAAAAAGATCTTGGTTTAAGATCGGTGGCTCAACTCTACTTACCGAAGTTACTGTAAAAAGATAGGTACCCGTTGCGCTAGTGGCTTCTTCTTCCGAAATGTTCAGGGCACGGCTTTTTTCCCCTGTTGAAGTGAATGTCTTTTCGGCATCAAACTCAACAACATCACCAATCTTCAATCCGAGGAATTTCTTTTGAGCTTTCTTATCAACTTTGTTTACGGAAATGAAAGAGCCCTTTTTTGTTTCTTCGGCAAGTTCCTGCCCTTTTAGCGCGATGTCACCATGAAGGTTATCACTCTCTGTGCTTGCCTCTGGATAAGAAACATTGCCAAATCGATTTTTAATATCGGCCAAAGTTTCGTCCATGACTTGCTGGTCTATTTCAATAGGGTGCGAGGTCACCTTCACCTTACTGGACAAGTCAACCGCGAAATCTTCGACCATTCCAATCTGAAATTCAAATTCAAAGTCTTTTTGAACATCCCAATCGATCGTGCGCGCTTTTTCGACATTTGGTAGTGGGTCGCCCAACACCTTCAGCTTGTTTTCTTTAATATAGTCTGAGACCGAGTGAGAGATGAGATGATTCACCTCTTCTACTAAGATGGACTTGCCATACATTTTTTTGATCACCCCGGTAGGTACTTTGCCCTGGCGGAATCCCTTGATGTTTGCTTTGCGTGAAAAATCCTTCAGCTTCTCTTCGACTTTTGGTAAATAGTCGCTCTCACCCAACGAGATTTTGATCAGCCCTTCGGTAGTGCTTTGCTTGTCTAGTGTAATGTTCAATGGAATAAAAGTTAAAAAGTTTCTTGTTTCTTGTTTCCCGCTTCCAGTTTCCGGTGGTTGGACCCAACCAACCGGAAACTGATACCGGGAATTATTTGAAGTGCGGATGAAGGGACTCGAACCCCCACGCCTTACGGCACCAGATCCTAAGTCTGGCGCGGCTGCCAATTACGCCACATCCGCATTTGTTTTCGCCTTTTTAGGGTAAAGGGAGCGCAAATTTAGGGATTATTCGCTATTATTAAAGTTCTAATTGGAAATTGAGAAAATAACCCAAAAAATCTTCAGGGTTGTTTAAATTTCAAATTGGGTCGGAATGGTTTGTAAATGACTAAGTAGCCAAATGGTTATTGACGAAGTAGAGGAAAAGAGAGAAATCATTGCTCGCTATCGCAGGCTATTGCGGTTGGCAAAGCCTATTTTAAAGGAGGGCGATGCTAGGCTGATTAAGCGGGCATTTACCATTAGCATGGAGGCGCACAAGAATATGCGCAGAAAATCAGGCGAGCCCTATATTTTTCATCCACTATCCGTGGCAGAAATTTGTGTCGAAGAGATCGGTTTGGGTACAACTTCGATTGTCGCTGCGTTGTTGCACGATGTGGTCGAAGACACGGATATCCAACTCTCTGACCTGCAAGGAATTTTTGGAAAGAAGATTGCGAAAATTATAGACGGCCTTACCAAAATTCGAGGCGTTTTTGAATATGGCACATCTGCACAAGCGGAGAATTTCCGAAAGATGCTTTTCACGCTTTCGGAGGACGTTAGGGTAATCTTGATTAAGCTAGCCGATCGATTGCATAACATGCGTACGTTAGAGAGTATGCCTCGCAACAAGCAGCTGCGTGTATCATCGGAGACCATTTATCTCTATGCTCCATTGGCTCATCGTTTGGGGTTGAATGCCATAAAAACGGAGCTGGAGGATTTGTACTTACGATTTACCGACCCTCCTATTTTTGAAGAAATCACAAACAAAATTGCTGAGACCAAAGCATCTAGAAATAGATTTATCAAACAATTTGTACTGCCCATCAAAGAAGAGCTTGACAAGTTGGGCGTGAATTACGAAATCAAAAGTAGACCAAAATCAGTATTTTCGATTTACAATAAAATGCGGAAGCAAAATATACCTTTCGAAGAGGTATATGATTTGTTTGCAATCAGGGTCATTATCGACACTCCGCTTGAGCAAGAAAAGTCTTACTGTTGGCAAGTTTATTCAATTGTGACAGACTACTACACCCCCAACCCTGATCGGTTAAGAGACTGGATTAGCACACCGAAGGGAAATGGATATGAGTCACTTCATACTACGGTAATGGCAAAAAACGGCCAGTGGGTAGAGGTTCAAATCCGGACTTTAAGAATGGACGAAATTGCAGAGAAAGGCTATGCTGCACATTGGAAATACAAGGACAATGCAGCCAAGTATGAATCCAATTTGGAGAAATGGCTGGTTCGTGTTCGTGAGACATTAGAAAAACAAGACCTTACTGCACTGGAGTTTGTCGATGACTTCCGTGGCAATCTTTTTAGCGAGGAAGTTTTTGTATTCACTCCGAAAGGGGAATTGAAAACACTCCCTACGGGCGCTACGGCCTTAGATTTCGCTTTTGATATACACACTGATATTGGAGCCAAATGTATTGGCGCTAAAGTGAATCAGAGGTTGGTACCCATTAATCATGTTTTAAAAAATGGTGATCAAATCGAAATTCTGACTTCGGCCAAGCAGAAACCCAATGAAGATTGGTTGAGGTTCGTCATTAGTCCAAAGGCAAAGTCAAAGATTAAAGAACTACTGAAGGAAGACAAACGCAAAGTTTCTGACGAAGGGAAAGAGGTTTTGTTGCGAAAACTAAAGCAGCTAAAAATTGATGCAAACGGGCAAGTATTTGAGCAAATGCGTGAGTTCTTTAAAGTCCCGTCCCAGTTTGAGCTGTATTATAGGGTAGGGTTCGGCTCTATCACAGTAAATGATTTAAAACGATTCAAGGAATACAAACCGGCTTCACCTCTCAAGGGAAGGGAGCACAATGAAGTACGGGATGTAAAAACAATTGAGCAAGAGATCAATAAGGCGAAGGGTCGCTATGAAGACATCTTACTGATTGGAGAAGACATGGATGTGGTGGAATACAAGTTGGCGAAATGTTGCACACCGATTCCGGGTGATGAAGTATTCGGGTTTGTAACCGTCAATGAAGGTATAAAGATCCACCGCACCTCTTGCCCCAATGCAACCGAGCTGTTGGCCAATCATGGGAACCGGGTCATCAAGGCAAAATGGACATCGCAGCATGAAGTAGCGTTCCTAACGGGATTAAAAGTAGTCGGCACGGATCGGGTGGGGTTGATCAATGACGTATCAAAAGTGATTTCCGAAGAGCTTAAAGTAAACATGAGTTCCCTTTCGTTCAAAACAGATCAGGGCATTTTCAGTGGCGAGATAATGCTTTATGTTAATGATACTCGCCATTTGGAAGTATTGATCAGTAAGCTCGAAAAAGTAGAAGGTGTTGTGAAGGTGAGTAGGTTCGATTCGCGAGTTAATTGAATGCGTATATTTGCTCCGAATTAAGAATGCCGCTCAACCAAAAGCTATACGAAGAAGTCAAGCAGATATTTATTGCTTACCTGGAAAACAAGGAGTTACGCAAAACCCCTGAGCGTTATGCCATCTTGGAAGAAATTTATTCCCTAGACGGGCACTTTGATGTAGAATCGCTTTACATCAAAATGAAAAACAAGAGTTACCGGGTAAGTCGTGCTACCGTTTACAATACACTGGATTTATTGGTAGAATGTGACCTGGTAAGCAAACATCAGTTCGGGAAAAATCTGGCTCAATATGAGAAATCATACGGATACAAGCAGCATGATCACCTGATTTGCACGCAATGCCATAAGGTCACCGAGTTTTGTGACCCACGAATACAGAATATTCAGAATACAGTTGGCGATTTGCTGCATTTTAATGTCATGCATCATTCCTTAATTTTGTACGCTTCTTGCACAAAAACCAATTGTGAAAACAAAAAAATATGAACTTTACTCAAGAGATTAAAGGAGATACGCTAACGCTCCGGATTTCCGGTGACCTGATAGGTGAAGATAGCGGTACCCAATTAGTAGGAGTAGTCAATGACGCGATGAGTCAAAAAGCACTGACATGTATAATAGATATTTCTGAATTGCGCTACATCAATAGTAGTGGAATCGGGGTGTTGATTACGATTCTCACAAAGTTCCGCAACAAAGGGGGTGAAGTATACCTAATGAATCCATCAGAGAGCGTTAAGAAGTTGCTTGTGATTACTAAACTCAACGCCATTTTTCAAGTGGTGAAGTCAGAGCAAGAAGTCATTTCTCATTCAAAAAAATAATTTTTAAAATGACGATTTTTCGGGTGGACGATCGTCAATGCACCATTGACTAAATTAAGT
>JABFSY010000340.1 GCA_013140395.1 Cyclobacteriaceae bacterium | reverse complement strand
ACTGCATTAGCCCTTCTCAATTACAGATCTCAGTTGAATTTGTTGTCGCCTACACTGTCAGTATGTCCACCGATTTCCACTTGAAGGCCTGTATTCTGCTTCATCATCGTCTCCAACTTATTCAGCTCCGGATAGGCTTCCGTTTTGAAGGTTGCTTTTTCAAAATCAAAGTAGATGTTACGCAAAATAGACACTACCCCAACAGACAGCTTCCTAAGTTCAATTGTTTTGGTGATCGCTTTTTCCTTTGCACTAGCTCCTTCTATCTTAACACTTAGAGTCTGAAACACGTAGCCTTCTTTTTCAACTGAAAGGCGATAGTCTTTTGGTTTTGTAGCAACAATTGAAAATTTATACGAACCTCCACCGAGGTCTTCAACACCCACCATTACATTGTCTTTCAGCCCCTGCATTCTCACCTTGGCATCCAACGGGCTCTTTGAATCGGCATCCACCACATTTACAACATATTGAACCGGAACAACTGCAGGCTTTGGCTCTACTTTTGGTTTAACTTCCTCCACAACGGGTTCTTTTACGGGTTCCACCGGTTCTACTTTCGGAGTCTCGATAACCGGTTCAGGTTCTTTTGCGGCTACCGGAGGTGTTTTCTTTTCGTCTGAGGACGGCTCTATCTTGTAGATATCGGAATAGCCTAACCCATCTGCGCGCACGGAAGAATAATACCAACGCTTTCCATCTTTCGTTCCAGAAAAATAGATATCATCGTCTGGGGAGTTAATTGGATAACCCATGTTCTCTGGCTCGCTCCACTCGTTTTTCTCCTTATCCAGTAAATTGGATTTAAAAATATCAAACCCCCCCATCCCTTTTCTTCCCTGCGAACTGAAGTACAATGTCTTTCCATCATAATCTATAAATGGCCCGTCTTCATCGTATTCCGTATTAATAGTTGGTCCCAGATTCTTCACGCGGGTCCATTCTCCTCGGCTATCTTTATAGCAAACGTAAATATCTGAAGCTCCATAGCCCCCTGGCCGCTCGCTGGCAAAATACAGCAACTCACCGTCTTTGGTTATTGAAACAGATGATTCCCGATAGGTTGAATTAATAATGCCCGGCAGCGCTTCGAGTTCACTCCATGTGCCATCTTTCTTTCTCTCTGTAAAATAAATATCTCCATTGCCAACATCCTTGTATACAAAAAGCATATTTCCATCTGGTGAGAACGCCAGGTTGGAGTCATGTGAATTTGTATTTAGCGAGGGACCTATATTTTTTGCCTTTTGCCAATTCCCACTACTCCTCGTTGTGGTGAAGATATCTTCAAATGGTTTGTTATCATCAGCTACGTTTTCATAGGTATTCCCATCTCTTCTCCGCGTAGTAAATACTATTTCGTCTTCTGATGCGTTCAATACAGGCGCGTAATCTTCAAATTCAGAATTGATCTCGCGCCCTATGTTCACAATTGAAAAGGGTTTCGGATTGGCGACAAATTCTTTTCCATTTTTACATTCAGCAATCCTTCTATCCACCTCCTTCATGTCCACCTTATCTTTGCCTTGATAATTTGGCTTTTTGGTCAGCTTATTTTTGTAGCGGGTGTAAAAGTCAATTGCTTTGTCGAACTCCAACCCAAATTGGTAACTCGTAGCAACCCAATACTCGATATCAAACCGATAATCAGGATCTTGTCGGTAAATTCGCAAAAAATATTTTACAGCCAGGTCTTTGCCAATCGTCTTTAGATAGAGGTGACCCGCTTCAAAATTTGCTTTAATAAAAGTAGTGTCGTAGTTGGCTGCTGTAACCATCAGATCACGCGCGTCATCTTCGGCCTTTGTCTCAGCAAGGATTAGTTCAGCTTGCTCTAAATACAACTTAGCTTGCTCTTTGTCTTGACCCTGCGCCAAGGCTGAGTCTGCTACGAATAGCAGTAGAAGACAAGCTGAGAAAAATAGTATCCTTGATAGGCTAAACATATCTAAAAAAATAGGTTGAGGTCAAAAAAATGCGACCAAGGAGGCAATTTAGTAAAATCCTTTTAAAAATAAAGAGTCCTTATCAATCTATAACTAACACGTTTCTTACATTATTAGTAATTTGCGGTTAAATCAATACTTTAAGCGATGATCATTAAGTCGGCAGAGTTCATTATTAGCAATACCGCCTACCAAAAATGCCCCGAAACGACAAAACCGGAGTTTGCTTTTATCGGGCGCTCCAACGTGGGAAAGTCCTCGCTGATCAACATGTTGGTCGAGCAAAAAAAACTGGCGAAGGTCTCGGGCACCCCTGGTAAAACTCAGACTATCAACCATTTCATCATAAATCAAGAGTGGTTTCTGGTAGATTTACCAGGTTATGGGTACGCCAAATTGAGCAAAGAAGACCGCTGGAATTTTGGTAAAATGATAGAGAGTTACCTGGAAAACAGACAAAATCTCTTTTGCACATTTATTCTCATTGATTCTCGTTTGCCGCTACAAAATATTGATCTTGACTTTATCAACTGGATGGGTAAGCACGAGCTACCCATTGCACTGGTGCTCACAAAAACAGATAAACTGAAACAGTCGGAATTAGGCAAGTCAAAATTCAATATCGAATCAGCTCTTTTGAAATCTTGGGAAGAATTGCCCCCGCTCTTTATCACCTCCTCTGAAAAAAAATCAGGCAGGGATAAGCTACTCGGTTTTATTGAACAAGCCATCGCCAACGCCAACGAAATTGATTAGTTTTGCCACTTAATTTACAAATGCATGGAGCTTAAGGATATCGCGTCTATCAGTGGAAAGAGTGGATTGTTTAAGATTTTAAAACCGGGAAAAGGCGGGGTCATTCTCGAGTCAATGGATGAAGCAAAGACCAAATTGGTTGTTGGTGCAACGCAGCGGTTGTCTGTGTTGAGCGAGATATCGATTTATACCACCACCAAAGAGGGCACGGTGCAACTTCAGGAGGTTTTACAAACCATCAAAAAGAAATTGGGCGGTGAAATTGGGGTAACACCTGAATCAGATAACGCGAAATTGAAATCATTTTTGAAATCAGTTCTTCCCGAATTTGATGAAGACCGTGTGTACGTATCTGACATCAAAAAATTGGTCAAATGGTATGGTATTTTGACACATGTCGCGCCCGAAGTATTCGAGCAGTCCGTGTCAAAAGTCGAGAGCGAAAAGACGGCCTAGTTTGTAGAATCAGATTCCCTCGATCGCTTTTTCGACCATCCTTTTTGAACCCACATAAAAAGGTGTTCGCTGGTGTAAGTCTTTTGGCTTTATCTCCATGATACGCCCCTTGCCGTCTGTTGCTTTTCCACCCGCCTGTTCTGCAATAAAAGCCAGCGCATTGCATTCGTACATGAGCCGGAGTTTGCCATTCACGTCTTTAGCGGTGGCGGGGTACACATAAATCCCTCCCTTCAATAGGTTTCGATGAAAATCGGCAACCAAAGAGCCGATGTATCTGGCGGTGTAGTTGTTGTCTTTGCAATATTGAATATACGACTTGACGCTCTGCGAAAATGAGTTGGCCGAGCCTTCGTTGATCGAATAGATTTTTCCGGTTTCGGGGATGGTCATGTCAGGATGGGAAAGTACATACTCACCCAGCGTAGGCTCATAGGTAAATCCGTTCACTCCGTGACCAGTCGTATAGACGAGCATGGTAGACGATCCATAAAGAATGTAGCCTGCAGCAACTTGTTCATCACCTGTTTGCAAAATATCGGCATCGCTGATCGGGAGCCCAACTTCACTTTTCCTTCGGTAAATTGAGAAAATCGTACCAATAGATACGTTCACGTCAATGTTTGATGAACCATCTAATGGGTCAATGGCAATGACATATTTTCCATCATTGCTTAAGTCCACAAACGACTCCGTTTCTTCTGAAATCAATGCACACACTTCGCCACCTTTCGTTAGGGCACGCGTAAATCGAATATTTGCCAACACATCGAGTTTCTGTTGCTGCTCCCCTGTCGAATTTTGTGAGCCCATCGAACCCATGATATCTATTAACCCGGCCTTGTTAATTTCCCGGTTTACCACTTTTGAAGCCAACGCTATATCGCGCAACAATTGCGACAACTCGCCACTGGCATACTGAAATTGGAACTGATTATTCTTGATGAATCGATCCAGGGCAGTGCCAATGGGCAGGGCTATTCGGGAAGCTTCCATGATTAGATGTAGGATTTACGATTTTAGATTTGCGATTTATAGTTTAGTCGGAACATCCCGCTAATTTTAGGTTCGCAAATATAGTCTGCAATCGTTTGAAATAAAGTAAAAAGGATGAATATCTTTAAGTTTGGTGGGGCTTCGCTTAAGAATTCTGAGCGTATAAAGAATGT
>JABFSY010000302.1 GCA_013140395.1 Cyclobacteriaceae bacterium | reverse complement strand
ATTCCCAACTCTGATGCCATCGTTACAGCGGCCCTACTTCCATTGCCACACAAGCTAGGTGAGCCATCGCTGTTGAAATAAACTAAATTGAAATCATACGTGGAATGTTTTTCGATTAGCATCAGTCCGTCTGCCCCAACCCCAAACTTTCGATCACAAATTCTTTTTACTTGATCTTCCGACAACGAAAACACGCCCATCCGATTGTCAATAATAACAAAATCGTTACCGGTGGCTTCGTATTTTTGAAAAGGTATTTTCATCAGTTGAAACGGGAGTTGTAAAATAGCAATTCAACATCAGATCTTATTGAAAAGCCGCAAGGATCTAATTCACTTTACTTCTTCATAGTCGATATAATCGCCTCCCTTAATGGTGCCATTTCGCTTCTCCTTCTTTGCATCTGTAGGTTGGGTATTTTCCGGTTTTCTGTATTGTGTCCGAGACTGCTGCGAAGCTGCCCCTGCCCGAAAGAACAAACCTCCGATTTTATAAAAAACATAGGCGATAATCCCGAGGCTAAGAAGGAACTTGAACATAGTCGAATTTCTTGAATGCAAACGCAAAAATAACAATAGAATTAGAAGAACGGAAAAAGTGCTCCTACGGTTCGATTTGGGCTGCCAAAAACCCAAGAGGAAAACCTTTAAAAAAGCGACACTTTTTTAATTAGAATCCAAAACTAAGGCTGAACGACCCTATTCAATAATAGACAATTCACTATTTGATTCCCTATCTTTAATTGCAAATAGAAAAAATATGCCTTCGATTGACTGGAAAAAAGAACTCAAACCGTTGACCAAAAAATATGCGGGTCGGCCACATCCACTTGCCTATCGGAACGCCTTTGAATTAGTTGTCATGGTTATTCTTGCCGCTCAGGATGCCGATCGCAACATTAACAAAATTGCACCCGCGTTTTTCGATGCGATCCCGGACATGAAAGCGCTGGCCAAAGCTAGCGCAGAAGACGTCTACCCTTTTCTAAGCAAGGTTCGAAACTTTAGAAATAAAACAAATTGGTTACTGGAATTAGCAAAGACATTACAAGACAACAAAAACATTCCTCAAACCTTAGAGGAGCTGACAGCATTACCCGGAATTGGTCGAAAATCTGCTAATGTGATCATGAACGAATTGGGTCTAAAACCGGAAGGTGTCATTGTTGATCTTCATGTAGTGCGCGTTACCCCCCGATTGGGTATTGCGCACGGGACAGACCCCAAGAAGTTGGAAAAGCAGTTGATGGAACAGATTGATCCAAAAGATTGGGGGAAAGCAGGAATGGCGATATCTTTCTTAGGCCGAGAAACCTGCCGACCCACAAAACCGAAATGCGATGAATGTGTGATGGCTAAAGTTTGTGCCTACACCAAGACGCTCTGAGATAGACCTTCCGCCTATCGACTCAAATACAGATTCCGCTCGTTGTAAATATTCAGAAAATAATCATCCATCAAATCGTCAATGAAATAAATCGCCTCACCCGTAGATTTCATCTCTGGGCCAAGTTCTTTGTTCACTTCAGGGAATTTGCTAAATGAGAAAACAGGAACCTTTATCGCATACCCTTTTTTAGTTGGATTGAAATTAAAATCAGCTACTTTCTTTTCACCCAACATTACTTTGGTGGCATAATTCACGTAAGGCTCATCATATGCTTTGCAAATAAATGGAACCGTGCGCGATGCCCTAGGATTTGCTTCAATAATGTAGACTTTGTCGTTTTTAATGGCGAATTGAATGTTAATCAAGCCGACTGTTTTTAGCGCAATTGCAATTCGTTTGGTATAGGTTTCTATTTGCTTGATGACGAAGTCGCCCAGGTTGTAAGGCGGCAACACCGCATATGAATCACCTGAATGAATACCCGCAGGCTCAATGTGCTGCATAATCCCAATGATGTAGATATCTTCTCCATCACAGATCGCATCTGCTTCTGCCTCGATGGCACCGTCAAGGAAATGATCTAACAATACTTTGTTTTCGGGAAGGTGTTTCCAAATATCCAGAATATGGTTTTCAAGTTCGGTTTCGTTGATCACAATTTTCATACTCTGACCCCCCAGCACGTAAGACGGGCGAACTAATAATGGAAAGCCAATGGTCTTTGAAACTTCGAGTGCTTCATCCGCATCCGTTGCAACTCCGAAGGTCGGATATGGAATATTGAGATCTTTTAACAGTGTTGAAAAACTTCCGCGATCTTCTGCCAGATCAAGTGCCTCATAAGAAGTACCCATAATCCGGACCCCATACTTACTCAATTTCTCTGCCAGTTTTAAAGCTGTCTGTCCTCCTAGTTGTACAATTACACCAACCGGCTTTTCATGCTGAATAATATCCCACAGGTGTTCCCAGAATACCGGTTCGAAATAAAGTTTATCAGCAATATCAAAATCTGTGGAGACTGTTTCCGGATTGCAATTAATCATGATGGCTTCATACCCACATTCTTTGGCTGCTAGTATTCCATGCACGCAAGAGTAGTCAAACTCAATTCCTTGGCCGATTCGATTCGGGCCAGAGCCTAAGACAATTACCTTCTTTTTATTGGTGGGAATTGATTCGTTTTCTGTGTCGAAGGTAGAGTAGTAATAGGGCGTCTTCGCTTCAAACTCTGCCGCACAAGTATCCACTAACTTAAACACACGATTGATACCCATCTCTCTTCTCTTCAAGTGGACCTCGCTTTCGCGGCAATCCATCAAATGAGCCAATTGCCGATCTGCATATCCCTTCTCTTTGGCAGTTCTCATCAACGAGGATGGAATTGTATCTAACTTGAATTTTTCAATCTCGTCTTCAAGCTGAGTCAATTCCCAGATTTGTTCTAAAAACCACTTATCAATTTTTGTCAAATGTTGAATAGTCTTCATAGAAACCCCCAACTTCATGGCATCATAAATATGGAAAAGACGATTCCAACTAGGGTGTTCCAAACTGTATAAAATATCCGCTTGTTTAGTTAACTCCTTTCCGTCTGCACCTAGTCCGTTGCGTCTGATCTCTAAACTCTGACAAGCCTTTTGCAGCGCTTCCTGAAAATTTCGACCAATACCCATTACCTCACCCACCGACTTCATTTGTAAACCAAGCTTGCGATCCGCACCTGGGAACTTGTCAAAATTCCAACGAGGAATTTTGACAATTACATAATCTAGTGCAGGCTCAAAATAGGCGGTCGTTGTGCCCGTGATGGCATTTGACAACTCATCGAGGTTATAACCAATCGCCAGTTTCGCGGCTATTTTTGCAATTGGGTAGCCTGTTGCTTTCGAAGCGAGAGCAGATGAACGAGAGACGCGGGGGTTTATCTCAATCCCAATGATATCGTCATTATCTGGATTCACTGAAAATTGGACGTTACAACCTCCGGCAAATTGGCCGATGCCATTCATCATTTTTATCGCGAGATCACGCATGCGCTGGTAGACGGTGTCAGGCAAAGTCATGGCAGGAGCCACCGTGATGGAGTCACCTGTGTGTATACCCATCGGATCAAAATTCTCAATCGAACAAATAATAATCACGTTGCCGATTCCATCGCGGAGCAATTCCAATTCGTACTCCTTCCAGCCCATTATGCTTTGCTCTACCAGTACCTCGTGGATAGGTGAAGCCTGCAAACCTCTATTCAACGCGTGGTCAAAATCTTCTGCCTTCTGAACAAAGCCGCCTCCGGTGCCCCCTAATGTAAAAGACGGCCGGATGACAAGTGGAAATCCGATTTCCTGTGCAATCTCCTTTCCTTTCAAAAAAGAGGTAGCTGTTGCTCCTTTGCAAACGCCCACATTAAGTTCAATCATTTTCAACCGAAACTTCTCTCGGTCTTCCGTGGTCTCGATCGCCTTGATGTCAACCCCAATTATTTTTACACCATAGTGCTCCCAAATCCCTGCTTTATCGCAGTCGATACAAAGATTCAATGCCGTTTGACCACCCATGGTGGGCAGAACTGCGTCTACATGATGTTTTTCCAGTATTTCCTTTATGTACTTCTTCTCCAAGGGCTTAAGGTAGACATGATCGGCAGTCACCTTGTCCGTCATAATAGTAGCCGGATTGGAGTTGATTAATATTACTTCGATGCCCTCTTCGCGTAGTGAACGAGCGGCCTGTGACCCTGCATAATCAAATTCACATGCTTGGCCAATGATAATTGGCCCACTTCCGATGATGAGGACTGAACGAATACTGCGATCTCTTGGCATGGATGGGTTGGATAAATCGAGCAAAAATAACAAGCTTGAGAACCCAATCCTCTCATTTTGAAAATTATATTCTTGAAAATCTAGAGAAACAAAAAAGGAGGCCTAGACCTCCCTTTTGCTAC
>JABFSY010000072.1 GCA_013140395.1 Cyclobacteriaceae bacterium | reverse complement strand
ATAGAGGATATGGTAAGAGTACCGGCAAGCCCAGCGAAATTGACTTTTATTCCGATGCGCAACTCGTGTTAGATTGGGCAAAAGTAAACATACCTTTTTCCCGTTTGATCATCTATGGACGATCTCTAGGCTCTGGCGTAGCCACCCAACTGGCTGTCAAGAACACACCGGATCTCCTTATTCTTGAAACACCCTTTAATGAATTGAGGGGAGCGATAAACACTCCTTTGCAGCCATTACTTTTTCTTTTCCCTGCGCGATATCACTTTCCAAATGATAAGAATATTCCTCTACTAAAATGCAAAAAAGTAATCTTTCACGGAACCCTTGACTGGGTGGTCCCTTTATCTTCTGCACTCAAGCTAAAACCGTTACTAAGCCATGATGATCGTTTCTTTGTAATTGAAGGCGGTGGACATAGAAACCTAAACAAGTTTAAAGAATTTCAAACTAGACTCGCTGAAGTGCTGAATTGAATTCACTTACAAATTAGGGACTTGCCAGAATGAGCCGGTCGAAATCGGTACGGTTAACAGGTCCAATTGTAAGTCGACATCCGGAAATATTTTCCTATCTTTGCTTAAATGGTCTGGCTATTTTCTATTGCGGGTATTTACGTTGGCTTCTGCCTCTTCTTCTACTTTTTCCAGCACCTCTTTTTCTTTAGACCGGAAAAGCTAACCCGGGCGTTCGAATATAAATATGCTTTTCCGTTCGAAGAATTAGATTTTGAAATGGAAGACGGAGGGCGCATTAATGCCATCTACTTTAAAGTACCGAACTCAAGAGGAGTTGTCTATTATCTGAAAGGGAATTCTAAAAGCATCAAAGGGTGGGGAAAATTTGCCAAGGACTTTTTGAGCAATGGATATGATTTTTTTATGATGGATTATCGAGGCTTCGGAAAAAGTCAAGGAAAGCGAAGTCAAGAGAAAGTATTTAATGATGCGCAATTCATCTACAAATGGCTCACCAAAACATATGCTGAAGATAAAATCGTTTTATATGGCCGGTCGTGGGGTAGCGGCATCGCAGCCCGAATTTCATCTTGGAACAAGCCACGCATGTTAATTCTGGATTCTCCCTATTTTAGTTTCTTCTACAACATTAATCGGTATATATTTTTTACTCCTCTTCGATGGATGCTAAAGTATGATATCAGAACAGATCAATATTTGAAAACTACGGAATGCCCTGTCCATATCATTCATGGAACCAAAGATCGACTCGTTTCTTTTGAACAGAGCGAAAAATTAAAGGCTTTGTATCCAACTAAAATTGAGTTACATGCTATTGAGGGGGCTCGGCATAATAACTTGCCCGACTTCTCTGAGTTCTTTGAGATTCTCTATTCTGTTTTGTATGTAAAGCCAAATTCATAAAAACTGAATCCCGATGGCCATCGTAACCAAAAAAGTTGATTTCACCCGGGTGTTTGAATTGATTCATTATCAAAAGGAAAAATACCCTAATCAAAAGTCTTTAAATTATTTTTTACAAGGCCAATGGAAAAGTTTATCAACCGAGGAAATTCAAAATAGAGTCAATGCATTATCGTGTTGGTTTATTGCAAATCACTTCAAGGCTGGTGAAAAAATTATTTTTATTCCGGTCATTGGCAGTCCCGACTGGATGATACTAGATTTTGCCTGCCAACAAGTAGGGCTCGTAAGTGTTCCTGTTCACCCCACACTAAATGAAGACGAGTTTAACACGATTGTAACGGAAACGGAAGCTCGACTTTGCATTGCGTTGGATGAAGGTCTGTACTTCAAGTTTTTTGCTTTTAAAGAAAAAATAAATTCCGGCCTCCAACTATTTCATCTGCAGCCCGAAAAAGTAAATTTCTTTAAGCCTGTTCAAGATTCCAAAACAAGTCATGAACTAATGACAATGGTGAACTCCTTTCGAAATACGATCGAAGAAGACGATGTGGTTACCATACTTTATACATCCGGAAGCACTGGACTGTCAAAGGGTGTAATGCTTTCTCATCGAAACATTGTGCATAACATCAAGGCAGTTTTGACCATCCTGCCACTTGAGCCAGAAGATCGGGTGCTAAGCTTCTTACCTTTCAGCCACATCTTTGAAAGAGCTTCCTGCTATGTATACATCGCTTTTGGCACTTCAATCTATTTCAGTCAAAGTAAAGAAAATTTTGTAAGCGACTTTCGAACGGTTCGACCGATTTTTTGCAGCTGTGTGCCTCGCGTGCTCGAAAAGATGTACGATTTCATGGAAGAACAAACGCTGGGAAAAAATATTCTCAAAAAGAAACTCATTACCTGGGCCATGAACGTGGGCAAACATTATGGCCCGGAAAAGAAACTAAAACTTCTCTATCAGCTGGAGCTCTTGATCGCGCGACATCTCGTACTGCGACAGTGGAGACAACGTTTAGGTGGAAAGATAAAATACATGGCGGTCGGTGCTGCCTCGCTACGGCCAGAAATAGGAAGGCTCTTTTCTGCGGCTGGCATATATATCGTAGAAGGCTATGGCATGACGGAGGCTGCGCCCCTGATTTCTATGAATCGATTTGAGCCTGGACTCAATCGATTTGGCACTGTAGGCATCTCTCTACCTGGCATTGAAGTAAGAATTGACAACCCAAATGAAAACCACGAAGGTGAAATTTTAGTGAAAGGCCCCAATGTAATGAAAGGGTATTTTAAGAAACCAGAATTAACTTCGGAAGCCATTTCAGCTGATGGCTGGCTGCATACCGGTGATATTGGTAAGTTTGTCCATCAACGTTTCTTAAAAATCACTGACCGAAAGAAAGACATTTTTAAGACCTCTTCAGGCAAATACGTTGCACCACAACAACTCGAAAACCATATAAAGCAATCACTCTTTATTGAACGCAGTATCGTTATTGGATTTCAACGTCCTTATGTTACTGCGTTAATTGTACCACAATTCGATATCGTAAGGTCCTGGTGCGAACAAAATGACATTCACTGGACAGCACCGCAGTTTATGGTTCATAATATTAAAGTGCGAGCAAAATTTCAAACGGAGATCGAAAAACTCAATGAAGAATTACCCCACTATGAAACAATTCGAAAATTTGTTTTATGCCACACGGACTGGAGTATTGAAAAAGGTGAAGTGACCCCCACGTGGAAACCGATCAGAAATCAATTAGAAAAAAACTATCAACTCGATATTGATAAGATGTACCAGTAATTTTAAAATAACTCACTTTAACCATGAAAAAAATTTTTACGGACTCTGCCTCTAAAGCCATCGGGCCCTATTCTCATGCCATGCAATCAGGCAATTTGGTTTTTTGCTCAGGTCAAACTCCGCTAAATCCAACTACCATGTTGATAGAAGGAGATACAGTAACTGAACAAACTACTTTGGTTTTAAAGAATCTTGAGGCTGTGTTGTTTGCGGCAGGCTGTTCACGTACGAACGTGTTGAAAACATCGGTGTTTCTAAAAAACTTCGCAGACTTTGAAAAGATGAACAAAGCCTACGAAGCTTTTTTTGGAGATCATAAACCTGCAAGAACCACTGTGGAAGTCAGTCGACTTCCACGTGAAGCCCTGGTTGAGATTGAATGTATAGCCGAGGTGCCGAAGATCTAAGCGGCCACTTCTTCTTTAATTACCACTTTCTCCATTACATCTCCTTGGCGGATGGCATCAACGATGTCCACTCCTTCCACAACTTTTCCAAACACAGTGTGATTACGGTCTAAGTGTTTGGTATTATCACGTGAGTGGCAGATAAAGAATTGAGAACCTCCTGTGTTTCTTCCGGCATGAGCCATTGAAAGAACACCACGATCATGGTATTGATTATCACCAGTGAGCTCGCAATCAATTTTATAGCCAGGGCCTCCGTTTCCTATTCCATTGGGGCAACCCCCCTGAATCATAAAATTGGGAATAACCCTGTGAAAGGTAAGTCCATCATAAAAACCTTTTTCAGCTAGAGTAATAAAATTTTTGACTGTGTTAGGAGCATCTTTCTCAAAGAAATTAATCTTCATGACTCCCTTTTTGGTGTGAATTTCCGCTATCTTCATTGGTATAATTAAATTTCGCACAAGGTACTAGCAGATTTTCCAATTGACAACAACTAAATGAAAACCTGTCCAAGCCACAAAAGGATGTATCCTACGGAAGAAATTGCGGAAGATGCTCTAATCGAGGCACATACACGGTTCGAATATGGCAAACAGGGCGGCCCCATTGCGGTGTATCTCTGCAACGATTGTGGGAACTTTCATTTCACCTCACAGGGTAACCCTAATAAAAAGCTAAGAGAATACATCGAGAGCGGAAAGATGAAAACACAAAAGCAGGCATATCTGTGGG